>JAAFJZ010000244.1:2589-4778 GCA_013298205.1 Cytophagales bacterium | reverse complement strand
AACTCGATTTATTGCTGACCCAAACCGGATATAAACCAACAACCGACCAACGATTTAGAGTTTATCTGACAAACAGCCTCGAAGAAAGCCACCCCGATACCGGAACGCTATTTGCCAGCTGGCTGAGCGCAGAGGCCAACGAGGCCAACCATATTAAGCGAGATGCGCCGGTGATGTGTATTATCGGAAACCCGCCGTATAGTGGTGAAAGCGCCAATAAAGGCGAATGGATTATGAACCTGATGGAAGATTACAAAAAAGAGCCCGGCGGAAAAGAAAAACTCAAAGAAAGAAATCCGAAATGGATTAATGATGACTATGTAAAGTTTATTCGGTTTAGTAGCCATTTAATAGAAAAAAATGGGGAGGGGATTTTGGCATTTATCAATCCGCATGGATATTTGGACAACCCAACTTTTCGGGGAATGCGCTGGCATCTACAAAAAACGTTTGATAAAATTTATACAATAGATTTGCACGGAAATTCTAAGAAAAAAGAAACCGCGCCGGATGGCAGTATAGATCAAAATGTGTTTGATATTATGCAAGGCGTGAGTGTAAATATTTTTGTGAAAAAGAAGTAGTATTATGATTAAATTAAGCAAAAAGTTAATAGATTTAATAACCAATGCCAGAACCAATGTGGTGCAATTGGCAAATACATCTATGGTAATTACCTATTTTGAAATAGGTAGAATGATTATAGAAGAGTTGCAATCCGGCGAATCAAGGGCCGAATACGGTGCTAATTTATTGGCTCAAGTATCAAAAGACTTAACCCAAAATATAGGCAAAGGTTTTTCGGTTCAAAATATTGAACGGATGAGGAATTTTTATTTGGTGTATTCAAATTCCTCAAAAGATTTGAGGAATTCTGAACTATTTTTAAAATCCTCATACGAATTGAGGATTTCTGAAAATTCAGTAATACTGTGAAATTATTACCCTTAAGTTGGTCGCACTATTTATTTTTATTAAGAGTCGAAAACGAGGCGGAAAGACAATTTTATGAAATAGAATCGCACATTAACCATTGGAAATTAAAAGAATTGGAACGACAATTTAATGCCGGATTATTTGAAAGATTGTGTTTAAGTAAAAACAAAGAAGAGGTATTGAAAATGGCAAAAAATGGGCAAATAATAAACACACCTAAAGACATAATTAAAGATCCTTTGATATTAGAATTTTTGGGCTTAGTTAATTAAGGAAGCCTTCGCTTCAAGCGAAGGCTTCCTTAGGATATTTCCTATATATTTACATTAAAAATCAGAAAATGAAATTGAACATCGAACCGCTGCAACCCGATTCATTTTACCATATTTATAACCGTGGAATTAATGGCGAAAGTATTTTTAAGCAAGAACGTAATTATTTATACTTTTTGAAAAAATACGCTATATTTATAGAGCCAATAGCCCAAACTTATGCCTATTGCTTGCTTAATAATCACTTCCATTTATTGATTCGTACCCGGTCAGAACAAGAAATTTTAGAGGCAAAGGTTGCTGCCACAAAGGAAGCCTTCGCTTCGAGCGAAGGCTTCCTTAGCGAAAAAGTCCTTAAAAATGATGGAAAATCAGTATCTTGGCATCTTAGTAATTCATTTGCCAGTTTGTTTAAAAGCTACGCCCAAGCTATTAATGTCGCCCATAAACGAACAGGATCGCTTTTTGAAGAACCATTCCGAAGGATATCAGTTGCTGATGATGCCTATTTTACAGAATTGATTTATTATATTCACACTAACCCACAAAGGCATGGTTTTGTAAAAAATTTTAAAGATTATCCTTATTCGTCGTATCATTCGCATTTACACACTGCATCAACAAAACTGAAAAGAGAGCAAGTTTTAGAATGGTTTGGTAATAGTAATGAATTTGAAAAGTATCATTTGAGCAATCAAATATTGACCAACTTAGATAAATTTAACATTGAATTCGATTAATTTTTTCATTGACTTTGAGGGAAGCCATCGCATTTTTAGGGAAGCCATCGCTTCAAGCGAAGGCTTCCCTAAAAATGCGAAGTATTGTAGCCCAATAAATTATCTGATTATGACTGATTTAGTAAACCCACAAATCGTTGGCGATATAAAAATTATCATCGCCAATGCCCAAGAAAAAGCCGTTAGGTCGGTTGAGTATGAACGTGCTTTGATGTACTGGAACATTGGGAAACGTATTTTT
>JAAFJZ010000244.1:0-2579 GCA_013298205.1 Cytophagales bacterium | reverse complement strand
GCATTTTTGAAGAAGAACAACAAGGCAAAGAACGGGCTGAGTATGGTTCTAAACTTATTATGTACGTATCAGGGCAGTTAGAGCCTGAGTATGGTAGCGGTTTTGGAAAAAGGCAATTAGAAAGAGCCAGAAAATTTTTTCGTGTATTTCCAATTGCGTCCGCATTGCGGACGCAATTGAACTGGACGCAATACAAAACCCTAATTAGTATTGATAACCAAGACAAAAGAACGTATTATATTGCCGAATGCGTTAAAAATAATTGGAATTCAAGGCAGCTGGAAAGGCAAATAAATAGTCAATTATACGAGCGATTATTGTTGAGCAACGACAAAGAAAGTGTACTAGCGATTGCCCTAAACGAAAAACTGCCGCTTACACCCAAAGACATCATCAAAGACCCAATGGTACTGGAGTTTATGGGATTGAAACGAGAAGCAGCCTATTATGAAAAAGATTTAGAACAAGCTATTATTACGCATCTACAAGATTTTTTGTTGGAAATGGGCAACGGATTTTCATTTATGGCAAGGCAACAACGTATACACTTGGGCGGTGATGACTTTTTTGTAGATTTGGTTTTTTATAACCGATTATTGCTCTGTTTTGTGATTATTGAAATCAAAACGCACAAACTTACCCATCAGGATTTGGGGCAGTTGCAGATGTATGTGAATTATTATGATAGAATTGAAAAACTCCCTCGTGAAAACCCAACTATTGGTATTTTGCTTTGTACAGATAAAAACGACACAGTTGTAAAATTTACATTACCATCTGATAATCAACAAATTACTGCCAGTCAATACCAATTATACTTACCCACCGAAAGCCAATTATTGGCAGAAGTAAAGAAAGAATTAGCCGTTTTTCAATATAAAAATGAAAGAGAAAATGAAAGAGATTAAAGACAAACTTGCCCAAGTATTTCATTTTGACCTCTATGGCAAACGTGATGAGAAATATACGTTTTTGATTATTAGGGAAGCCTTCGCTTCAAGCGAAGGCTTCCCTATCGAAGGCTTCCCCAATAATCCACAACTATTAATTTTTAACCATGAATAAAGACAAACTTGCCCAAGTATTTCATTTTGACCTCTATGGCAAACGTGATGAGAAATATACGTTTTTGAATGAAAATTCGTTGAACACAATTGAGTGGAACAGGCTAGAACCAAGCGCCCCAAATCATTTTTTTGTCAATAAAAATTTTGACGAACAAAAAAATTATGACCAAGGGTTTGCGGTAAATGAACTGTTTGTGCTCAATAATGTGGGGATTGTGACGGCAAGAGACGGTTTTACAATTCATAATTCAAAACAAGATGTAGAAAATACTATCAAAGCCTTTTTAAAATTAGATGATGAGCAAGCAAGGACAAAATTTAATTTGGGAAAAGACGTAAGAGATTGGCAAGTTAATTTCGCAAGAAAAGATTTGCAAAGCCATTTTCCAAATAAAGGTGTTTTTACTGAAATTTGTTATCGACCCTTTGATACAAGATGGACATTTTATACAGGCAAATCTAAAGGTTTCCATTGTTATCCTAGAAATGAGGTCATGCAACATTTTATGAAAGGGAATAATGTAGGGTTGAATCTTTGCAAGCAATTTAAGTCAGGCGATAATTATGTACATGCATTTATCTCGAATAAAATTATTGAAAGTTCCTATGTGTCAAATAGAACAAGCGAAATAACTTCAACTTTCCCCCTCTACCTCTACCCCGAAACCTCTGCCCAACAAACCATAGGGCAAATAGCGGAAAGAAAGCCAAACCTGAACGAAGAGATTGTAAAACAAATTGCAGAAAAACTGGGTTTAACTTTTACGAATGAAGCCTTCGAATACGCTCAGGATGCAACAAAAAGCACCTTTGCACCAATAGATATTCTCGACTATATCTATGCGGTATTGCACTCACCAATGTATAGAGAAAAATACAAGGAATTTTTGAAAATTGATTTCCCCCGTGTGCCTTACCCAAAAGATGCAGATACGTTTTGGCAATTGGTAAAATTGGGCGGCAGTATCAGGCAAATACATTTACTCGAAAGCCCAATTGTTGGAAAATATATTACGCAATATCCGATAGATGGGAATAATGAGGTAACAAAAATAAAATACGAAACCACACATAGCCCTGCCTTGAAAGGGCGGGTATATATAAACGAGACCCAATATTTTGATAGCGTGCCGCAAGCCGCTTGGGAGTTTTACATCGGTGGGTATCAGCCGGCCCAAAAGTGGCTCAAAGACCGAAAAGAACGAACGCTAGAGTTTGACGATATTTTGCATTATCAAAAAATTATTGTAGCATTGGCCGAAACGGTAAGATTGATGAGAGAAATTGATAAAGTGGAAATATGATACTTACGGAAGCCTTACGGAAGCCTTACGGAACCCTTACGGAAGCCTTACTGAAGCCTTACGGAAGCCTTCGCTTGAAGCGAAGGCTTCCGTAGAAGAATATATTTTATAATTAAACCAAAAATGCCGCCTCCAAATATCTATCCAAAAATGCTGCAAAATTACTGTTTTTATTTTTTGCTCATATACTTTTTGCCGATAATCAGTT
>JAAFJZ010000243.1 GCA_013298205.1 Cytophagales bacterium | reverse complement strand
CATCAATGAAAATATTGTAATTTGGATATAGATCTATAAATGATTTGATATCTTTATACATTATATTAATATCTTTTTCAATAAATTTATTTTTTATGTAATAATATTTAACTTTTAATGAGGCTTGCTTAATTATTGGGTTTTCCTTTTTTATGATTGTTTTATTTAAACTGTCTAACAATTTCCATTTTTTATATGGCAAAGTATAATATTTGTAGCTAACATTGGGAAAGGTATTTAGGAAAATAGTGTCATTAAGTAAAGACTTTCCTCTATATGCATAATTAATAAAATATGCTGAATCACTTGATAAATTAGATATTATTTGATTTTCGTTGCTTTTAACAGAAAAACTTGTTTGGCGAGTTTTAGAACTTTTAAAAGATAAGGTAAAATAAATAGAGTCAGGAATGCCTTCTTCAAATAAAGTAGTAATATTTAATTTTGCACTATTTTTAAATGTAATTTCATAAATATCTTTACCTCCAATGTTCCCCTCTCTTAAACTCGAGAAATACGCTTTATGGTATTGAGGAAAATATGAAAAATACAAATCATCATCTAAACCATTAATTGGTATTCCCAAATTTACAGGGTCAGACCAAGATTTATTAAAATCTATCCAATTGCAATAAAAAATATCATAACCACCCATAGAATTGTGACCTTTTGAACTAAAAAAAAGTAGCTTCCCATCATGAGTTATAAAAGGGGAATCTTCATCCCCAATTGTATTTATATGTTTGCCTATATTAATGGGTTTTGAATATTTTTTTTCACCTAAAATTTCTACATAGTAAATATCTAAGTTTTGATCTTTTGAAAAATGATTTGTTGAAAAATATATTCTTGTTCTATCAGGATTAATAAACGCACTAGATTCTTGCGAAAGCGTGTTTATTGCGTAAAAAGAGTGAGGATTTTGCCATTTATTATTTTGAAAGTTTGTTAAAAGAAAGCTACCTGCATTATCTGCTCGATAAAAAATTAACTCATTACTATCTGCCATAAATTGAACTGAAGCATCATGACCACTTATATTTATAGGTTTATCTAGCATCTGACCAGTAGACCATTTCCCGATATTAGTTTTTGTAGAAGAAAATATATATTCGTTATAGTCGTTTAAAAATTCGTTTTTAACTATAACATCTCGATTAGAAGTGAAAAAAATCTCATTTTCATTTTTCAAACATAAACTATGATCTTCTCTTAAAGTATTAATCTCTTTGGGAAAAGAAGTTATTTCACTTGGATTTAAGGCGCAAACTATGGGATAAGAATTAATTTGATTTTTCAAGATTTGAACTAAATTAGAAAGTTTTAAATTATTAATTACTGACTTTCTATTTGTTAGTTTTTCTATTGTTTTTTTAGCTTGTATTAATTGTAAGTTCAAATATTGAGTTTTTGCTAGCCAATACAAAATTTCAATATGATTTGAATCTAATAGATAAGTTTTTTGAATAATTGGAAGTGCTTTAGAAAAATATGATGCTTTTAAAGCACACTTAGTAGATTGAATTCCCAAATCAAAGTCTTTAGGATTAGAAAGAAATAAAGTTTGATAAATTGGAAAAGCTTCGGCAAAATAATTATGTTGATAAAGAGCTGTTGCTAAATCTAACTTTATAGTATTCTTTTTTTCTATTGGTAAAGTTTTACAACTCAATAAAAATGTTATAGAAATCAAATAACAAAAGTGAAGCAAAATTTTAAACTTGAGTGACATTAATTAAAAAAAGGCTTATGTAATTAAACATAAGCCTTAAAAGTTATAATGTTAAACTAAATTATCTGACTAAGGTAACACTACCTACTTTTCTAAAAGGGCCTTTGTATTTATTAGAATCGCCTTCAAAAGTAATAATGTATGGGTAAGTTCCTAATGGTTGTTCAACACCATTAAATTTACCATCCCAACTTTTTTTCATATCCTCAGAATAGAATATAATTTCACCCCAACGAGAGAAGATTGTCAATTTATAGTTTTTTATATACTTATTAGCTCTAATAAGATAATCTTCATTTGTTCCATCACCATTTGGAGTAAAAGCTGTTGGAGGCATAATGTCAGGGAAACAAGCATTAGTAAGTAAAACACTATCAGTGGTTGGACAATTAAATTCATTGTAAACCTGTACATAATACATTTTAGGTTTTAAAGTTTTAATTGAAGCTGTAGTATCTCCTGTAAAGAATCTAACTTTTCTAATACTATCTGAAACAGACTGCCAACGATATTTTTGACCTATTCCTGCATTTAATATTGCTGTATCTTGATCTATACAAACATCTACATTTCTACTAAGATTAGTTATTGCTCTTGGATTAAATTTAAGATCTAAACTGTCTTTGGTTGAACACTCTCCAATATTAAAGTTCAATACATATTTACCTGCATTTAGGGTTCTTATTCTACTTAAAGAAGTATCTGAAGAGAACAGATTTTTGTTGTAAACCCACACAAATTTACCTTGTTTAGACCAAATTAACGAGTCTATGTTTGTTGGTTTACCTATGATTAAAGAAGTATCACCAATACATTTTCCAGTATAACTGTTTATTAAAGATATTTTTGGTGTCGGCACTGTAGAAAGAACAACAGTATCTAAGTTGTAACATCCAAATGCATCTGTTCCTCTAACATAATAGTTGCCTGAAATCGCTGAAACAACTTGTGTATTAGCAATACTACTTAAAGTTACAGTTCCAAATTTCCATTTGTAAACACCACCTGTAATTGAGCTTGCTTTTAATACTATATTGCTATTCTCACATACTGTACGATCGGGACTATTAACAATTGGTAAAGGTCTCACTCTAGTTGTATCAAATACACTACATCCTTCATATGAGTAAGTTACTTTGTGTAATCCAGGTTTTCTCATGGTAAGTAAAGTGCTATCACCAAGATAAACCAAACTATCATTTCTATACCAACTAAATACACCGGTTATACTACCTGTAGGAATACCTGTTGCATTAGAATTCATTTTCAATGAAGGTTGTTTGAAACAATATTGATCTTGTAAATTTAAAGTTGGAGGATCAATAACACTCACATTTATAGTATCGAATTTGATACAATCTTTAATATCAGTAACAGCAAATACATAACTAACATTTGAAGTTGCAACTACAGATAAATCATTTGAATTGCTTAGTGTAGTTCCAGATATATTTCTCCATTCGTATGCTTTAACTTTGTTTCTCGAATCAGGTAAAATTACTGAACCAATCATTTTAACTCTATTGTTTCTACATAATACTTTATCTAAACCAGCTACTGGAATTGGAGGAGTTGTAATAATCAAATTAGTAATATTAGATACAGGTTTGCAACCGAAGTTACCTGAACTGGTAAGGGTTAAAGTAATTAAACCATTTGATAAATCTCCCATTGAAGGTACATATTTAGCGTTTAATTGACCATTAGTTAAGCTAAAACCTCCCGAACCATCTGTGCTCCACACACCTCCAAGCGCATTACTAACCGAACCATTTAAAACAGTTCCTCTTGTTATATCACAAAGTGAAGGATTTCCTGCATTTACAATAGGTTTAGGTCTGAATACGATTTGAGTAGTTGCAAAAGCATTTACGCAAGAGCCTGATCCAAAACTTGATAGAGTAAGGGTAACAATAGTAGGAATATTACTACCTAAAGCAGGGAAATCGGCATCAGATGGGATGTACTTAGCATTAAGGCTATTAGAATTAGGCAAGAAAGTACCGCTTCCATTTGTAGACCAAATTTGTGAACTAGCGTTGGTTACAGATCCATTTAATTGTACTCCATCATAATTATCACCGCAGATAGTGCTAGAAGTACCCGCATTTACAGTTGGAGTTTTGCTTACATTGATTTTCAATATTTTATTCAATGGTTTACAAGAACCTTGTGCAGTAGTTCGTATCATAATATTTACTTCAGATTGGGTTAGCTCTGTTGGAGTTAATGTATAAGAAGTGCTTAATGAATTCGGAGAAGAAAAACCAGTAATGCTATTTGCACCTGTCCATTGCCATGCTGTGGCAACTGTACTTTGAGCAGAAAGATTTACAGGATTTGTAATATCACAAATACTCAAATCTGTGCCAGCATCTAAAGTAGGCAAAGGAGTTAGATTTATTCCTATTGTAGTCGTTCTTGGATTACAAGTACCATTTAATGATGTACTTATAGTCAAATCAACTCTTCCTCTAGTTCTATCAGTTGTAGATGGAGTGTACACAATATTTTTGCTTGTTGTGTTAGGCCCAAAAGTACCACTACCATTAGAACTCCACAAAACTCCTCCAGGAACTGTATTAGTAACTACATATAAGTTTAAGGTGTCATAATCAGCACAAACACTTCTTAATACTGAACTTGGTTGAATTCTAGGTGCTGCAGTAAAAACAACTTTAGTAGTTGTAGTTACAGCAAAACAACCTGAATTTGCTATCGGCTCAGCTTTTAAACTTAATGTTATTATGTTGCCTGCAACTTTGTCTGCGGCACTTGGCGTGTAATCAGTCATAATAATACCATTGGTCGTATTTTGTGTATTGTTTACAAATCTACCAGAACCAGAAGTTGACCATGTACCTATACTTGCATTTGAGATTTGACCAAAAGCCTGTAAAGTTAATACATCTACACAAAGCACTTGATCATTACCTGCATTAGCAATTGGAGCCGGAGCACGGTTTAGTGTAATCGGTATATTTAAACTAACAGGGTTACATGTAGGCAAACCTTGAGCTGTAATTCTAATATTTCTAGCTTGAGCAGCAAACTCTTGAGCTGAAGGAGAATAATTAGATCCCAAA
>JAAFJZ010000242.1 GCA_013298205.1 Cytophagales bacterium | reverse complement strand
AGTACCTTTTTCTTTAAACGTGCCTTCTGTGCTAAATTGATTTTCGCCTAAATTAAGCTTTTCTAGGCTTTCTTTATCTATTCCAATTCCATTATCGGCTACTGTTATGATTACAAAATCACCTTCAATATTAGAAGTGATTACTATTTTGCCATTTTGGTTTGTAAATTTAATAGAATTAGAGACAATGTTTCTAAAAACCAATTCAAACATATTTTTATCTGCCAAAACAAAACATGATTGAATATGATTTTGAATAGTTATACTTTTTTCTTTTGCCTGAATATCTAACAAGCGAATGCAATCATTGCTTAAGTCATCAATTTTTAATTTTTGAGGTTCAAAATTAAAGTCTATAGATTGCGCTCTACTCCAATTTAATAAGTTATTTAAAAGATTGAGTTGCAATTCTGTTGATTTTCTAACTTTTAGAAAATTCTCTTTCCGTTCCTCATCTGAAATGTATTCAGGATGGTCAATTATTATATTTAAAAATCCTTTAAGCGTATTCAAAGGACTTCTAATATCATGCGAAATAATAGAAATAAATGTTTCTTTTAATTTATTGGATTTTGTGAGTTCTTGTTCTTTTAAGTTAAGCTGTGTATTTTTTTCGTTGATCAATAAATTTTTATTTTTTAAATCTTCGTTTCTAAGTTTAATTTCAGCTACATATTTTGAAATCGAATTGCTCATATTTAAAAACTCATTTTGAATATTGACTATTTCATCAATTGAGGTGTTGTTTTGAAAAACACAAGGATCTACAAATTTGCTTTCTCTGCTTTTTTGCATAATGTTTTCCAATTCTTTTACAGGAATAGCAATACCATCAGAAATGTAAATGGCAAAAATGAAAGCGAATAAGATAGAAATACATAAAACAGTCAAATATTTATATTCAATATGTTCAAACTCTTTTGTAATTTTAGTTCCTACCTTAGCTTCAATATTTGTCAAATTTGAAGTTATAGACTCAAATTTTGCTTTTAGTTTGTTTTTTTCTCCTTTATTTGCAAAAAGACCTATTTTGTTATCATAAAAAGTGAGCATTTCGAATGAGCTAAAATAAATTTTAAAAAGCGAATCTAACTCGTTTTGTTGTTTGGGTGGATAATATTTTTTAGATAATACCTCTGCCTTAAATTCGTTCATTTTTTTTACATACTCGATATCTTTTCTAATTATGTAATCTTTTTCTATTCTTCTTAAAGATAAAAGTGAAATTTTATCAAATTCAGGATAATCGTATTCTATTTTGTGTATTGCTTTCCTTAAATTACCTTCTACTCCATAATCTTTAAAGCCTCTGATTTTGTATAAATCTACAATTTGAAAAAAACTATTTTTATAATCTTTAGAATTTTGTTCTAACTCTAAAAGTATGGTTGAAATACCAAATACAGAATTGTAATCACTTTTTTTAAGTTGAAAAATGTAGTTTTCAAAGTTTTTGTGCTTAATTGAAAATTTTTCTAAACTTTTGCTTTTACCTGTTTTATAAAATTCAGCATCTAAGATTTCATCTGAATAAAAATCTTTCTCAATTTTATATAAAGTCAACTGTGCATTTAAAACAGTATAAATATTGTTTTGAAACTTTTTAAGTTGGTTATACTGGCGAAATGAAACAAAACTATATAAAATAATGCCAATTATAATTAAAATAAATACTAAATATGAAAGAAAAATCCTGACTTTTAAAGAATTAAAATTCATATATTAGTTTTAACAATTTATTAATTTTTGTTTTTTTAATTTTAAAAAGCTATTAAATATTTTAAACAGTTTTTATATTGTTGTTGTTTGGTAAATTAGTTTTATTTGATGGAATAATTTGAATTTTAGATTATTTTTTGAAATTAGGCTTAGATTTTAACTCTTTTCCTGTAAAAATATATATTTTATCTTGAAAAGACTATTTTTTTAATCTAGTTTTTTTTAAAATTAATAAAAAATTAATAAAATCAGTTACAAGTAATTATCTAACTCTTTCAATGCAGCAATCAATTCTTTTTCTGTTTTTGTATTTTTTTGAGTTTTGCTTATCTCAATTCCTTTTTTAAAAGTCATTTCAGCCCAATCGAATTTCTCAAACTCTTGATATATTTTCCCTAATTGATAGTAAGTTCCTAAATATTCAGGAAAATGTTTTTCAACATAAACTAATTTTTCAAGCGATTTTGTTAAATCGTCATTCAAATATTCCATCGCCAAAGCATAAAAATTAAAAGGATTTTCAGGTTCTTCACTTATAAATTGTTCTAACATGATTATTCTCGCCTCTTTCATAAATTATTAAACGTTTTTATTGCAACTTAATTGATATAAATATAGTATTGAACCAAGAAATAATAATAGTAAATCCACAAATGAAAATTCTAGTTTGCATAACTCACGTACCTGATACCACCTCCAAAATTACATTTATTGAAAACAATTCAAAATTTAATTCTGCAGGTGTTCAATTTATTATTGGCCCTTATGATGAATATGCACTTTCCAAAGCTATTGACATAAGAGACAAACAAGGTGTTGGAGAAATTACTGTACTAAATGTAGGTACTTCAGAAACTGAAAATACTCTCCGTAAAGCTTTGGCTATTGGTGCTGATAAAGCTGTTAGAGTAGATTCTGAACCAATAAGTTCTATTTTTACGGCAACTCAGATTAGTAATTTTGTAAAAAATAATTCTTTTGATTTGGTATTAATGGGTAGAGAATCTATTGATTTCAATGGCGGTATTGTTCATACTTTAGTGGCCGAAATGTTGGATTGGGAATGTGTGAATCCAATAATGAAGCTCGATATAGTTGGAGATAAACTTTTAATGACCAAAGAAGTTGATGGAGGTAAAGAAGAAATAGAAGCTAACTTACCTTTGGTTTTGGGTTGCCAAGAGCCGATTGCAGAATGGAAAATCCCTTCTATGAAAGGAATTATGTCTTCCCGTACAAAACCATTAGTAGTAATAGACCCAATTCCTGTAAGTATTGGATCAAAAGTTCTTGCTTTTGAAGTTCCTCAACCTAAATCAGGTTGCAAAATGATTGACCCATCCAATTTAGAACAGTTGGTTGAATTGTTAAAAAATGAAGCTAAAGTATTAAATTAATAAATTTAAAATAATATTATGTCAATTCTAGTTGTTGTTGAAACTCAAGATAATGAGTATAAAAAGTCTGCCTATGACGCTGTAGCCTATGCAGCTGATTTAGCCAAAAAACTTTCAAAAAGTGTAACAACTTTTGTGTTGGGGGAAGTTGCAAATCCAGAAACAATCGGTAATTATGGTTCGGAAAAAGTATTCATTGCAGAAAATTGGGACGAAAAGAAAGATATCGTTCTCACAATTACTCAAATGATTAGTGAAGAAAAAATAGAAACTGTTGTTTTTGCTAAATCGCCCGTTTCAGAAACGCTAGCTGCTCGAATTTCAGTTAAAACTCAATCTTATTTGGCTACTAATATTTGTTCAATACCAGAATTAAGTGGCTCGATAATAAAAATTAAAAAATCAATTTATACAGGAAAAGGGTTTATAGTTGAAGAGCTACATTCAGGTTTAAATATTCTAGTTATTAAAAAGAACATTTTACAAGCTCAATTAAGCGATAAACTTGCTCAAAAACAAGTTATTAAATTAGCTGAAGGTAAAACTAGTAAGTTAGTTTCAAAAGGGATAACAAAAGCTACGGGCGATATTTTGCTTACAGATGCACAAATTGTAGTATCGGGTGGTCGAGGAATGAAAGGACCGGAAAACTGGGCTTTGATAGAAGATTTAGCCAAAACATTGGGAGCTGCTACAGGATGCTCAAAACCCGTTTCTGATATGGACTGGAGACCACATCATGAACACGTAGGTCAAACGGGTGTAAAAGTGGCTCCCACGCTATATATAGCTGCAGGTATTTCTGGCGCAATTCAGCATTTGGCAGGCGTAAATTCATCTAAATTTATTCTTGTAATCAATAAAGACCCCGAAGCGCCATTTTTTAAAGCAGCAGATTATGGTGTGGTAGGTGATTTATTTGAGGTTTTGCCTAAACTTAATGCTTTACTGAAATCCGCTTAATATTACCGTTTTAAAATTTTACCTTAAATGCTAATTATCATTTGTATTTTCACTTTACTTGGTGCCTATTTATTTGGGTCTATTCCAACTGCACTTTGGTATGGTAAAAAATACCACCAAACTGACATTAGAGATTTTGGGAGTGGTAATTTGGGTGCTACCAATACGTTTAGGGTTTTAGGAAAAAAAGCGGGAAGTATCGTGTTTGCAATAGATGTTTGTAAGGGAATCTTAGGTTCAGCGTTATCTTACTTTTGGGTATCAAATGATATCATAAATTCTGAAAATATGATTTATATTATGTTGTTGCACGGTATTTGCACGGTAATAGGTCATATTTTTCCCATTTTTGCTCAATTTAAAGGCGGTAAAGGAATAGCAACTCTTTTGGGAGTTATGATTTATATTCAACCTTTAGCAGCGTTAGTTTGCTTATCGATTTTTGTAGTTGTTTTAATTGTTTCCAAATATGTTTCTTTAGGTTCTATGTGTGCTGCTTTGTCTTATCCTGTTTTAATGTTTTTTATACCAGAATGGCGTGGTGAAGGTTATTTCCAGATTTATTTAGGAATAGCTCTTACATTATTGGTGATTTATACACATAGAAAGAACGTTGATCGTCTTTTGAAAGGTGTTGAAAACAAAACTTATCTTTTGGGTAAACCCAAAGTGATTTGAATTTTTTAAATTATTATGTTTATTTTTTTCAAACATTATTATTGTTTTTTGATTAAAGTTAAAATATTGATTTTTG
>JAAFJZ010000241.1 GCA_013298205.1 Cytophagales bacterium | reverse complement strand
GTTTGCTTACGGCAATAGATTATTTTTGGAATGCTTGGGCTTCGACAAGAAATGACATTAAGTTTATTGTATGCGGCTCTTCGGCTTCATGGATGGTAAATAATTTAATCAAAAATACCAAAGGTTTGCACAATCGAGTAACCAATCGCATTAAGCTTAGGCCGTTTACGTTGAGTGAAACCGCAGAGTATTTGCGCTCAAAAAATGCCCAATACAACCATTACCAAGTTGTGGAATTATATATGGCATTAGGAGGAGTACCTTTTTATTTGAATTTTGTGAATCCAGAATGGAGTACGGCACAAAACATAAATGAACTTTTTTTTGGGAGAAATGCTAAATTTAGAGATGAATATCAATTGGTTTTTGCTTCATTATTTAAAAATTATCAACGACATCTAAAAGTAATCAATGCTTTGGCACAAAAGAAAAAGGGTTTAATAAAATCTGAAATTGTGGAGGCAACAAAAATACCTGATGGAGGCACCCTTACAACTATTTTAAATGAATTACAGGAAAGTGATTTTATTAGAAAATACAATATGCCAGGGCAGAAGGTGAGAAACAATATTTACCAGCTTACTGATAATTTCACTTTATTTTACAGCAATTTTATAGAAAAGAAAGGTGTAAATGACGAAAATTTTTGGCTCAATACTCGCAATTCGCCAGCGTATTATGCTTGGGCAGGAAATGCCTTTGAAATGGTGTGCTTGCTTCATAGCAGCGAAATCAAAAAAGCACTGGGCATAGGTGGCATACACGCCAATACATACTCATGGTCTAATGTGAAATCGCAAATTGATTTAATATTTGATAGAAATG
The DNA here is from genome assembly GCA_013298205.1 of Cytophagales bacterium. GTDB lineage: Bacteria > Bacteroidota > Bacteroidia > Cytophagales > UBA9547 > JAAFJZ01. The sequence continues at coordinate 4,032 of JAAFJZ010000241.1, read as the reverse complement.
ATGAAGTAATTAATTTGATAGAAATAAAATTTTCTGAAAATCAATTTAGCATAAGCAAAGATTATGAAAAAAAATTAATGCTAAAAGTAAGTGAGTTTAAAGTGGCTTACAAAACCAATAAAGCCATTTGGGTAGTACTTTTAACTACTTATGGGTTATTAAACATGAATAATGCAGGTTTGATACATAATAATATTACCATGGATGTTTTATTTGAAAAGGTGTAATCAAAAAGTTGAACCCAACGCACAATTCCTTTTTATTTTAGATGAGCAACAGCATCTTGTAGGAACAAGACTAAAAAATCTGGTGGATACACCCCCATTACAACTGCCATAACTAAAAGTATAATTTGAAGTGAGTTTTCGATTCTATATAAATGTGAAACTTGAGGTATTTTTAAATTATGGTCTGTAAACAAAAGGTTTAGCACTCTTTTCATCAAACCAGAAATAATAAAAAGCAATAAAACCAAGGCGGCTACGGCATAAGCATAATTGCCATTCGTGAAAAAAGCTTTGAGTAAATAAAATTCAGACACAAAAAGTCCTGAGGGCGGTATGGCCAAAATAAAAATGATACCCACAAAGAAAATTATTGCGCCCAAAGGTTGTGATTTATAGTAGGCCATCCAATCTTCTGGTTGCTTATCAAGATTGGCATCTTCCATTTGTGTAGTTTGAAAAAACAATGCCGATTTGATAAGTGAATGAACGATTAGGTGCCAAAAAGCCGCAAAATAGCCTAAACCTCCAACTCCAAGAGCCATCATCACCAAACCGCCATGCTCTAAGCTAGAATAAGCAAGTACTCGTTTGATATTTTTTACTTTAATGATATAAACTGTGGCAAAAAATAAGGATGCCAAACCTACCCAAATACATATTTGCTGCATCCAAGCCAAAATACTGGTATAAGAAAATAGCTCATAAAAGCGAAATATTGCCATAAAACCAATATTCATCAATCCACCAGAAAATAGTGCACCGACTGGTGAAGGAGCTTTGTCTTTGGCATCAATATCAACGGAAAAAAGTGGAATAATACCCATTTTTACACTGTAGCCAGCAATAATAAATATAAAGCTCATTTTAAGCCAAAGTGGATTGAGCTGAGAGGTATGATGCACTAAAAAATCGTATGAAAGCGTTACTTTAGCTATGTCATGGCCTGCAATTCCTAAAAATAAAATTCCTACTAATGCCATCGCTACACCGATAGCACCTACAAAAAAGTATTTCCAAGCAGCTTCCAAAGCACCTTTTGAGCGATTATGGTAAATAAGCATAGCTCCACTCACGCTAGAACCTTCTATAAATGCCCACATCAAACCCAAATGGTCAGAGAGCAAAGCTCCCGACATACTCACCATAAAAATGATAATCGAGCAATTGTAAATAGAAACCAATCGCCCAGATTCTTTGCGGTTGTTGAGGTAAAAAATACTGTGAATAATGGCAAAAACGCCAATTAAACTCACAAGAGACAAAATAATCATTGCCAAAGGATCTACCCTAAAATAATCGTCTCTGATTTGGTTTAAGTGATTGTAGCCATAGAAATTGAGCATCAATTGCAAACTCAAAAATGGTAAATAAAGAAAATAGTTGAGCCATTTGTCTTTGATGAAAAACATCAAACAAGCTACTACAGCCGAACCAATAAAGTATATAAGCAATAAATCCATTTCTTAGTCTTTTATATCCGCTATTTTGTCGGCTTCTGTTTCGTGCAAAATCGTACTCACTTTCCCTATAAACACGCCCAAAAGAATTACTTCTATCAAAATATCAAACAAAATACTGATATTAATAATGAAAGGCATATGATTGCCAATAGATAATGAAAGCAAGAAAATCCCATTGTCAAGTACCAAATAGCCGATTACGTGGGTAATAATTTTTTTTCTTCTCGTTACAATCAACACACCCGTAAGAATAGCCGACATAGAAGCCGTAAAATCCATCACCCTGATTCCAGAATTTTTGAGCTGACTTGCCAGCAAAAAAGAACCTACTACAATCATGCTTATTTTGAGCATTGAATAAAAATTTACACTATCAGGCTCTCTTTCATAAGTCATCTGGTTTTTACCAATTACATAATTTAGGTATAATGGTACTGCAATCCCTTTAAAAAGTAGTGTTTCTATCAAAATGAAAGCCAAATTGGAAATATGCACCTCTGTAAGTTCTAAATAAGCGACCAAAAATAGCAACACACCTTGCAAAGAAAGCATTTGAATAAATGTTTCCAGCCTACCAGCCGAAAGCATATAAACTAAGCTTAAAGTGTAAATTACCAATAATACTTGTATCATATTTTGGGGTTTTAAATTCTTTCTAAAATAATCAAGATACCAAAAAACACAATAACCGCTAGAGCTGTGAGGGAGAAAATGAATTGCGGATTTTTTTTCATCCTTTCCCTAGCCCTAAAAGATTCTAACAATCCAGCTATTATTGCCCAAGCCATTTGCAGCAGAAAGAAAACCAAGATTTGTAAATAAATTGGCATTTGAGGAGAAACGAAGAAATTGCAGATGAGCAATCCATACATTACAAATTTGAGTGAAGTCGTGTAGAGAATCAATCCCAAATCGAAACCGCTATAATCCAATATCATGACTTCATGTATCATGGTGAGTTCCAAATGCGTTTTGGGGTCATCTACTGGCAAACGGCTATTTTCTATCATCGCGATTTGTACCAAAACGTAAGTAGCCAATACGCCCATAAACCAAATTCTTGTATCGCCAAAATGGATATGGTTATAAATTTCATAAAATGAAGTATAACCTGTGTACATGGCAAAAGAACCTATTAACACAAAAAAAGCAGGCTCTACAAACATACTATACAAAGCTTCTCTATTTGCGCCCATTCCTTGAAATGCGCTTCCTGTATCTAAAGCTGATAAAATCATGAAAAATTTGCCCAAGGCAAGAATGTAGGCAAAGAAAATCACATCTCCATCAAATGAAATCAAACCCCTACTTGAGCCAAAAGGCAAGAGCAAAAGCGCACAAATTACCGAAGTAAAATAGATTGAGGGTGCGATTTGAAATACAAAACTTGTAGTAGTACTATAAAGAGATTGTTTTTTGAAAAGCCTAAGTATATCATAAATAGGTTGCATAATTCCTGGCCCAATTCTACCACCCGAAATGCTCTTGGTGCGATTAAGCACGCCTTGAAAAAGCAGGGTCATTACCCATACAGAAGCGAGTTTGAGTAAATTCTCCATCTTATATCAAATTTAAAAAAGTGAGAGAAAGCAAGAGCAGAATAAACACAAAAGCAAAAGAAAGATACGTTTGGGTGCGCCCTTTTTGGATAAACGCAAATTGTAAGATTTTCACCCTAACCAACCGAATAATTTTAAAGTAAAATAACTGTTCAAAAGCATCTCCAACAACTGTTCTAAAGCTTCTATTATGTGGGAAAATTTCTAGTTCTAAGAAAGAGAGGAATTTTTCTTTATAACTAATAAATGGTTTAAAAACCTTTTCAAAACTTTCTACATAAGAGCTACCTGTGTATTGCAAACGCTTGGTGTCGCCTATATACCCACAGCCCCATGTTAAGCCCGATTGCTCTGTATTTTGCTTCACCATTCTACTTCTTATTACCCAAACCATCAAAACCATAAACATAAAAACGGCAGAAATAATACTTATATTTTGTATCGCAAGGCTGGGTATAGCTTGAACATTAGGCTCAAGAGCAAAAATAGAAAACACTACCTGGTTGAAAAATCCCAAAAAGAAAAGTGGATAAAAACTAATTAAAACCATCGCCAACACAAGTATAGCTTGTGGAGCCAACATCCACCCAAAAGCCTCATGTGCATGAATTTTTTCTGTACTTCTATTGGTACCTAAAAAAACGATTCCAAATGTTTTTGTAAAAGCGAAAATAGACAATCCTCCTACAAGAGTTAAACAAACTAAAACTGCCAGTAAAAATATCTCTTGCGAAAGCATACCTGATTGCATTCCTATCAAAATGCCTTTGTAAAACATAAACTCTG
>JAAFJZ010000240.1 GCA_013298205.1 Cytophagales bacterium | reverse complement strand
ATTCTTTTCTTTATTGATAATATATTTAGATTTACTCAAGCAGGTTCAGAGGTTTCGGCTCTTTTAGGTCGTATGCCATCTGCTGTGGGTTATCAACCTACTTTGGCTACCGAAATGGGAGCTATGCAAGAAAGAATTACTTCAACCAAAAAAGGTTCAATTACTTCTGTACAAGCTGTTTATGTTCCAGCTGATGATTTAACAGATCCAGCTCCAGCTACTACATTTGCTCACTTAGACGCTACAACTGTACTTTCCCGTAAAATTGCTGAATTAGGTATTTATCCTGCGGTAGATCCATTAGATTCTACTTCAAGAATATTATCCGAGGAAGTTTTGGGTGCAGAACATTACGGAACAGCACAAAGAGTAAAAGAAATACTTCAAAGGTACAAAGAATTGCAAGATATTATTGCCATTTTGGGTATGGATGAGCTTTCTGAAGAAGATAAACAAGTTGTAAATAGAGCTCGTAGGGTTCAAAGGTTTTTATCACAACCTTTCCATGTGGCTGAGCAATTTACAGGATTAAAAGGCGTTTTAGTTGATATCAAAGATACTATCAAAGGTTTCAATATGATTATGGATGGAGCTTTAGATCATTTGCCTGAACCTGCATTCAACTTAGTTGGAACAATTGAAGAAGCAATTGAAAAAGGAGAAAAAATGATTGCTGAAGCAAACAAAAAATAACCTATTAAAATTACTTATTATATATCATGCTAGTAGAAATCGTCACACCCGATAAAAAAGTATTTGAAGGAGAAGTTTATGGCGTAAATATGCCAGGAACGGATGGGTCTTTTGAATTGCTTAACAATCATGCTCCTATTATTAGTACTTTAGGTTTAGGATTTGTAAAAGTAAGAATGAATGAGGGGAATGATCAGATATTTGAAATAGATGGAGGGGTTGCTGAAATGATGAATAATAAATTGATTATTTTAGCTGAAAAAGTCGTTGCTTAATTGACTTTATATTCAAAAGGGATTTTAGCTTCAGTGTTAAAACCCTTTTTTTTGTTTTAATTTCAAGAAAAAGTGTTAAATTATAGGTATTTATTAATTTTATTATAAATAAATTAATAACTTTTTGAATTGCAACAAAAAATCTTTATTTTTGCAACCGTAAAAGATTAATCATGTGAGGGGCGGAAGCCCCTTTTTATTTGTATTTAGTGAAATCTATTGAGTCATTTATTCTTCAAACATTTTCCAACGAACCCGATTTACAAAGGTTTTTTTTGGTAAAAACTAAAGCGACAAGAGTAGGTAAAGATTTTCAAATTAGCGTGATTGTAGATTTTGATGGAGGCGTAACAATAGATATTTGCACTGAAATTAGCAGAATTTTAAATCCGCTTTTAGAAGCACATTTAGGAGAAACTCAATATTACACTTTAGACGTAATGTCTGAAGGAATTGATTCACCTTTAGAATCATACAGGCAGTTTAAAAAAAATATAGGTAGAACTTTAAAAGTAATTACCAAAGACAAAAACCAATTAGAAGGTATACTTAAGTTAGCTGATGAAAGCCAAATAACACTTGAAATTAGCACCAAAGTAAAAACAAAGATTATTGATAAAAACAACACCCAAGAATTAGTAATCAAAATAGCAGAAATAGAAAAAGCCAAAGTTATCGTCATATTCAATTAAAAATGGAGACCCAAAATCTAATCGAGTCGTTTACCGACTTTGCCAAACAAAAAAATATTGATCGCCCTACTATGATGAAGGTACTTCAAGAAGTATTTCGTACTGTAATCAAGAAAAAGTACAATGACGATACCAATTTTGATATTATTATAAATATTGACAAAGGAGATTTGGAAATTTGGCGTTTTAGAGAAATCGTAGATGATGAATGGGCAGAGGACAGTTTTGATTATGATGAAAACAAGCATGTTGCACTTTCGATAGCTAAAAAAATAGAAAAAGATTTTGAAATAGGAGAGGAACTTTCTGAAGAGTTAAAAATAGATGATTTTGGAAGAAGAGCCGTTATTTTAGCCAAACAAACGCTACTTCAAAAAATTAAAGACCTCGAAAAAGAAGTTTTATACTTAAAATATAAGGAATTAATTGGCGAAATTGTAACTGCTGAAGTTTATCAAGTTCTTTCAAAAGAAGTGCTTCTGGTTGATGCCGATGGCAATGAGCTTTCTATACCAAAAAGTGAGCAAATTCCTAAAGACAGGTTTAGAAAAGGCGAAAACTGCAAGGCTGTAATACATAAAGTAGAAATGAATACGGGTAATCCTAAAATTACTCTCTCACGGACATCTCCAGTTTTTCTAGAAAGATTATTTGAGCAAGAAATTCCTGAAGTAGCTGATGGTTTGATAGCTGTTAAAAAAGTAGTAAGAGAACCTGGTGAAAGAGCAAAAGTTGCTGTTGAATCTTATGACGATAGAGTAGATCCAGTAGGAGCTTGTGTAGGAATGAAAGGATCTAGAATTCATGGAATTGTAAGAGAATTGGAACAAGAAAACATAGATGTAATCAATTATACTGAAAATATTGATTTATTCATAACTAGATCTTTAAGTCCAGCCAAGGTTTCAAGTATAAAGCTGGATAACGTTAAAAAAAGAGCTTCTGTTTTTATGAAACCAGAACAAGTTTCTTTAGCAATAGGTAAAGCAGGACTCAATATCAAATTAGCTAGTAAGTTAGTAGGTTATGAAATAGATGTTTATAGGGAAATTTCTCATGAAATATCTGAAGAAGATGTCGATTTAGAAGAATTCTCAGATGAAATTGATCATTGGGTTATTGATGAATTGAAAAAAATAGGGCTAGATACTGCAAAAAGTGTAATTGCAGTAGGCAAAGAAGATTTAGTTAGAAGAACAGAGTTGGAAGAGGAGACCGTAAATGAAGTGCTAAGCATTTTGAAAAGTGAATTTGAATAAAATTTTCTTAAAAAATGGAATAGAATTATAATATCACCCAAGAAGATTGCCAAAACATTAACAATTTTTACAAAAAAATGTCAGAAGAAAAACTAAGACGGCTCAATCAAGTGGCACGTGAACTCAACGTGTCTGTAAATACTATAGTGGATGGGCTATCTTCTAAAGGGTACAAAGTGGAGAATAATCCCAATGCTAAAATTACTGAAGATGGATTTCAAATCTGCTTGGGTCTTTTTGCATCGTCTGCACAGTTAAAAAAAGAAGCAGATGAAAAAGTAATAGGCAAAAAACAAGAACCAATTATTTCCTTGCCACAAATTACTATAATAGAACCATTTGAGCCAATTAAACCAATAGAGAACAGTGAAACTTTATCTAAAGTAGTTTTGCCTGGTTTAAAAGTGTTAAATAAATTAGATTTTAATAAACCTAAAGTTGAGGAGAAAATTCAACTTCAAGAACAAGCACTTGAAGTTCCAAATCAAATCATTCAAGAAGTTATAATAGAACAGACCCAAATTGAAGTTCCAATTTTTGAACCTTTGGTACATCAAGTAGAAATTACTCAAATAGTAGAAGAGCCTGTAGCAATCCCTGATTTTTTTATTGAATCTGTAATTGAAAACACAATCGAATTCATACCAGAAACTCCTCAAATAGAACTACCAAATATAGAATTTTTAGAACCTAAAGTTGATGAAGCAGTTTCTCAAATCGAAGAGGTTACAGAAGATAATGATGTAGTAAAAGGTAAAGCCGAAGTATTTAAAGGGTTGACTGTATTAGGTAAAATTCAGTTACAAGCTGAAAAACCGCCCAAACCCAAACCAGAACCAGCTCCTAAACCGTCTCCAATTTCAAATGCCGCAAGCGAAGCTGAAAAAAAGAGAAAACGATTACGAATCCCTACAGCGAATAAACCATCTGGTTCTTCGGATCAAAATAGCCAAAATCAAGGGTTTAAAAAACCAGAAACATCTGGAACACAAGGTGGGTACAAAAAACCATCTTTGCCTGCAAAACCAGCTGGTAAAGAAGAACTTACAGAAAAAGAAATTCAAGATAAAATTAAAGAAACTTTATCTAGGATTGGTGGAGGAAGTACAGCAAACAATAAAGGTTTTAGCAGAGCAAAATACAGAAAAGATAAAAGAAGTGCAGTTGCTGATGCAAGTGCCGAAAAAGAACTTTTTGAACAAGAGCAATCTAAAATATTAAAAGTTACTGAATTTATTTCTGCAAGTGATTTAGCTTCTTTGATGAATGTTTCTGTAAACCAAGTTATTTCTGTTTGCATTAATTTAGGAATGTTTGTTTCTATAAACCAAAGATTAGATGCGGAAGGAATTACTTTTATAGCAGATGAATTTGGTTATGGAATTGAATTTATAACCGCTGAAGAAGAAGTCGGAATCAATGATGTTAATGAAAATGACAGTCCAGAAGATTTAATAAGCAGACCACCAGTAGTAACGATTATGGGGCACGTAGATCATGGTAAAACCTCACTTTTGGATTTTATTAGAAGGTCTAAAGTTACGGCCTCTGAAGCCGGTGGGATCACCCAACATATTGGAGCATATGACGTGGTTACTGATGATGGAAGAAAAATAACTTTCTTAGATACGCCTGGTCACGAAGCTTTTACAGCAATGAGAGCACGAGGAGCAAAAGTAACTGATGTTGTAGTTCTTGTAGTAGCAGCAGATGATAGAGTAATGCCTCAAACTAAAGAAGCAATAAATCACGCCCAAGTAGCTGGAGTGCCTATGGTTATTGCTATTAATAAAGTAGATAAACCTGGTGCCAATTCAGATAAAATAAGAGAAGAACTTTCAGCCATCAATATTTTGGTAGAAGAATGGGGTGGAAAATACCAATGCCAAGAAGTTTCAGCTAAAAAAGGAACAGGTATTGCTGAGTTGCTTGAAAAAGTATTGC
>JAAFJZ010000024.1:1734-13279 GCA_013298205.1 Cytophagales bacterium | reverse complement strand
TCTTCCGGTTTATTATTGTAACGATGGTGATTTCTGTTGTGGGTTGGAATCCAACAAAAAACAGGAATTCCGTAAAAAACTGTCAGCCACCAATCGGTCAAAACATTGAGTGGTTTTGATTCCCAAATGTTAATATGGTTATGGTTATGAGCCATAACAGACACTGCCACAGCTAGATGAAGATAAATAGCATACAAAATGGCATTTGTCCAAGTAAGAGAAAAACCATTTTGCCAAAGCCAAACAAACATAATAGTTGTGATAGCCATGTAAACTAGTGAACGTAAATCTGCTTTATATTTTAACATTCTTTTCTGATTTTATGAATAATTAGGGTACAAAATTAAGTAAATTAAACTGGAATTAAAAATTTCGATTTTCAGGGCTAGATTTTTGATTCCAGTATATAATGTTTTGTTATTGAAAATGTTTTAGCGACTCAAATAAATATTCCTTTCTGAATAAATTTGAACAAAGAAGTCATCATAAATATCGTCTATAAAGTGAATGGCTTCTCCTGTAGATTTCATTTCTGGACCTAATTGCTTGGTAACTTCTGGGAATTTATTAAAAGAAAATACAGGTATTTTTATCGCATAACCACGTTTGTTAGGCTTAAATTTAAAATCCTTCACTTTCTTTTCTCCTAGCATCACTTTTACAGCATAGTTTACATAGGGTTCATCGTAAGCTTTACAAATAAAAGGAACGGTGCGTGAAGCCCTTGGGTTTGCTTCTATGATATAAACGGTTTCGTTTTTAATGGCAAATTGGATATTGATAAAACCCACTGTATTTAAAGCCAGTGCTATTTTTTTTGTGTAATCTACGATTTGTTTGAGTACGATTGGGTTTAGATCAAACGGAGGAAGTACGGCATAAGAGTCGCCTGAATGAATGCCGGCAGGCTCTACGTGTTCCATGATACCTATAATGTAAACATCTTCGCCATCACAAATTGCATCGGCTTCTGCCTCAATTGCCCCTTCAAGAAAATGATCTAAAAGTACTTTATTATCAGGAAGTTCGTTGAGAATATTGATTACATGGGTTTCTAATTCGTTTTCATTGATAACGATTTTCATCCCTTGTCCACCTAATACATAAGATGGGCGCACCAGCAAAGGAAACCCTAATTCTCTAGCCAATTCTTTTGCCTGCTTGGCATTTTGAATTACACCAAACTCGGGGTAGGGAATATCGTTTTCTTTTAATAAAGTAGAAAAACTTCCCCTATCTTCTGCCAAATCAAGCGATTTGTAATTCGTGCCTAATATTTTAATTCCATATCTTTCAAGTTTCTCAGCCAATTTCAAAGCAGTTTGTCCACCTAATTGCACAATTACACCTACTGGTTTTTCATGTAAGATGATGTCATACAAATGCTCCCAAAATACGGGTTCAAAATATAATTTATCAGAAATATCAAAATCGGTAGAGACAGTTTCAGGATTGCAATTGATCATAATGGTTTCATAACCACATTCTTTTGCTGCCAAAACGCCATGCACACATGAATAATCAAACTCAATTCCTTGCCCAATTCTATTAGGACCAGAACCCAAAACGATTACTTTTTTCTTATCGCTGGCTACAGATTCATTTTCTTCATCAAAAGTAGAATAATAATAAGGTGTTTGGGCTTCAAATTCTGCTGCACAGGTATCTACAAGTTTAAAAACCCTTTTGATATTAAGTGCATTTCTTTTTTCAAAAACTTGACTTTCTAGGCATGACATCAAATGCGCTATTTGCCTATCAGCAAAGCCCATTTTTTTTGATTTGGAAAGCAATTCTTTTGGCAAAGATTCAATTGTATATTTATGAATTTCTTTCTCAGTTTCTACAATTTCTTCTATTTGACTCAAGAACCATTTATCTATTTTGGTTAAATTTTCTATCGTTTCCAAAGGAATACCTATAGAAAAAGCATCCCTAATATGGAAAATACGATTCCAACTTGGGTGTGCTAAACTATCTAGCAATTGGGCTTGGTTGGTCAATTCTTTGCCATCTGCGCCTAAACCATTTCTTTTGATTTCTAGCGATTGGCAAGCTTTTTGTAAGGCTTCTTGGAATGTGCGACCTATTCCCATCGCCTCACCTACAGATTTCATTTGTAAACCCAAAGTACGATCGGCTCCTTTGAATTTATCAAAATTCCATCTTGGCATTTTTACGATTACATAATCTAAGGAAGGTTCAAAAAAAGCACTCGTAGTCTTGGTAATTTGGTTTTTTAATTCATCCAAATTGTAGCCAATTGCCAATTTTGCAGCAATTTTTGCTATCGGATAGCCTGTAGCTTTTGAAGCCAATGCCGAAGAGCGAGAAACCCTAGGGTTGATTTCTATGGCTATAATATCTTCTGTATTAGGGTTTAATGAAAACTGCACATTACAACCGCCAGCAAATTGCCCAATGCCATTCATCATCATTTTAGACAAATCTCGCATTTTTTGGTAAACGGTATCTGAAAGCGTCATGGCAGGAGCCACAGTAATAGAATCTCCTGTATGAACACCCATTGGGTCAAAATTTTCTATTGAGCAAATGATAATAATATTGCCAATGCTATCTCTCAAAAGCTCTAGCTCATATTCTTTCCAGCCCATAATGCTTTGCTCAACCAAAACCTCATGTATAGGCGAGGCATTAAGTCCGTGCGTAAGTGCGGCATCAAATTTTTCGGCATCATGCACAAATCCGCCACCGGTGCCCCCAAGCGTATATGAAGGACGAATTACCAAGGGAAAACCAATTTCTTGGGCTATTTGTTTGCCTTCCAAAAAGGAGCGTGCCGTGCGACCTTTACAAACACCAACTCCCAATTCAAGCATTTTAAGCCTAAATTTCTCTCTATCTTCAGTTGTTTCGATGGCTTGAAAATCTACACCAATAACTTTCACATTGTATTTGTCCCAAACGCCAGCTTTATTGCAATCTATTGCAAGGTTAAGAGCCGTTTGCCCGCCCATGGTAGGCAAAACTGCATCAATTTTATGTTTTTCAAGTATTTTAACTATCGACTTTTTTTCTAAAGGCAAAAGATAAATATGGTCTGCCGTAACTTTATCAGTCATAATGGTAGCCGGATTGGAGTTAATGAGTATAACTTCTATTCCTTCTTCACGCAAAGAGCGAGCTGCTTGAGAACCTGAATAATCAAACTCACACGCTTGACCGATTACGATGGGACCACTACCTATGATGAGTACCGATTTGATGGATGTATTTTTTGGCATATAAATTTTGAAGCTTATCTATTAAGCTGGGATTAATTTTCTAATCGAAATAAATTTGACAAAAATAGGAGCTTTCTCCAAAATAAAAAAGCTTGATAGGTTAAGCTTATAATAATATTTACAAATAACTCTAAAATTCAATATTTTAATAAATAGTAAAATTTAAAAAATTAAATGAATAACAAACCAAAATTTCTTAATTTTTGAATTGAATCTGAATACCAAAGTAATTCAAAGTTTTGTAATTTATTTTTTTCAAAATCATCTTTTAAATCTTGAAATGTAAAGATACTATTATTTTTAACTGATATTTTATCCAAAATTTTCATGAGCCAATCTGCATTTTGAGGTTCAATTATAATGGTAAGCAATTCTTTTTTATCATAAAATTCCATTTTTGCTAGAGTAATATTTTTACCCTTTTTAGTTTTGGTTTCTATTTCAAAAGTGGGTATTTTACCAAGCCATACAATTTTGGTGCTGGGTTTTGGCAAAAAAATGGTTTCATCTTTTAGGGCTGTTTCAATATAATTAAATTTTACTGAAGTTTTAGGAATTTTAAAATCAAACCATTCTTGTAAATTGTTTTCAAAACCAATTCCATGCATAAAGTTAAAAAGCGATTTTTTTAAACCAAAGCTAAATTTATCATGATTTATTCCTGTTTTGTCTGTAAATTCAATGTCATTATGGGCAAAAGTAATAGAATTTTGAACTGGAATTACACCAAAATCATTTGGATTCATTCCAACGGGGCTGTGTGCAGTCATAGCAAATTGATGCCAAAATCCTGATTGCAATATTCCTAAAGCAAACATTTGTCTAACCATTTCTAAGCTATCTACAGTTTCTTGTACGTTTTGAGTAGGATAACCATACATCAAATAAGCATGAACCATGATACCAGATTGGGTGAAATTTCGGGTAACTTGAGCCACTTGGCTTACTGTAACCCCTTTCTGAATTAGCTCTAATAATCTATCTGAAGCAACTTCTAAACCACCTGAAACGGCAATACAACCTGAGTTTTTGAGTAAAACACAAAGATCTAACGTAAAACTTTTTTCAAACCGAATATTTGTCCACCATGAAACATTCAATTTTCTTCGTATTATTTCTAAAGCCAATTCTCGCATCAATGCTGGAGGAGCAGCCTCATCTACAAAATGAAAACCGCTTTCATGTGTTTGCTCTATCATTTGTTCCATTCTATCCACAATGGTTTTGGCAGCAATGGGTTCATAAATTTTGATGTAATCAAGAGAAATATCACAAAAAGTACACTTGCCCCAATAGCAACCATGCGCTAAAGTAAGCTTATTCCACCTACCATCACTCCACAGGCTATGCATGGGATTGGCAATTTCGATTACTGAGATATATTTATCTAAAAAAAGGTCTGAATAATCTGGAGTTCCAATTTCACTTTGTTTGTAGTCTTTTTGAATGGAGTTGTTTTGATAAACGATTTTGCCTTCATCAATCAAAAAAGTTCTTTTGAATATTTTTTTATTGTTTTCTAAAGAATTGATAATGAGTTCTAAAGGAAGTTCTCCATCATCTAAAGCTATAAAATCAAAAAAGTCAAAAACTCGAATATCTTTTATTTCTCTAAGCTCAGTATTGGGAAAACCACCTCCCATACATATTTTAAGATCTGGGAATAAGGTTTTTAAATGTTTTGCACAACGAAATGCACTATATAAATTTCCTGGAAAAGGAACAGAAAAGCAAAGTAATTTAGGATCAATTTCTTTTACTTTTTTAATTAAAATTTCTAAAGAAATATTGTCTATGAAAGTAGGATTTTTTTGTAAATGCACATATAATTCATCAAAAGAATTGGCACTTCTTCCCAAACGCTCTGCATATCGACTAAATCCAAAATGTGGATCTATACATTCTACAATAAAATCTGATAAATCTTCTAAAAAAAGTGTTGCCAAATGCTTAGCTTTATCTTGAATCCCCATAGAACCAAACGAATATTCTAAATCATTTAATTGCTCAAAGCGTGATGCTTCAGGCAAAAAACCATCCAAGCAAATTTGTCTGGCTAGCGTAGGGTTTTTGCCTTGTAAAAATTGAATAACGGTGTCTATAATTTGAATGTAATCTGTTCTAAGAGCAAAGATTCTTTTAGCATTAAGACTAAATTGTTGAACTTTGGGCGAAGCCGTTTTAAATATTTGTAATAAACCGTTTGTAGAAAACAATTTCCAAATCACCTCCATTCCCAAATCCATTTGAAAAGAAGTGATTTTTTTAGAATTCAAAAAACCCTTAATGTAAGCTGTCGCAGGATAAGGCGTATTAAGCTGAGTAAATGGTGGTGTAATGAGTAAAACTGGTTTCAATTTATATTTTTTTAATATCTTAACAGAATATATTTTGAAAAACAATAATTAGAATTAGAATAAAAATATTTGTGTGTTTTTAAAAATCAAAATATTAAAATGTTATTTTTTTATTCCAAACAGCTTTCCAAAAAAGCTTTGATTTTTTTCAACTTCTACAATAACATCTTCTTCAATATCTGGTTCAGGTTCTTCTCTTTTTCCTAAAATACATTCCCTAATTTTTTCCCATCCCAAAAAACCGCCCACATTTCTATCATCTATAAAAACATCTGCATCTGGCTTGCGGCTAATTTTATCGTATATAAATTTCCATTCTACAGCTTCTTCTTTTGTGCTGTGGTTAATGGCTTGAAAATCCAAACCATTTTTTTTGCAAAATCGCACAGCTTCATCTAATTCTTTTCCATTTCTATATGTCCAAAGAATTAGATAATGACCTTTTTTACGCAATTCTTTAATCACTTCAAAAGCTTGTGGAATCGGTTTTCCGATTGCAGGATATTCGTGATCTACAATTGTGCCATCGAAATCAATGGCTATTTTTAAAATAACTGAATTCATTAGGCTAAAATAGTGTTAAGTTTTAGAGCTTCCTCTACATAAGAAAAAGTTGTCAATACGTCTGGCAAGCCATTTATAACCGCCACGTTGTGTTCATAATGAGCAGAAGGTTTTCCATCTATAGAAACTACAGTCCATTTATCTGACAAAGTTTTCACGTTTTTTCTCCCCATATTAATCATTGGTTCGATTGCTATCACTAATCCTTCCAGAATAGGTGGCCCAGAACCCCTTTTTCCAAAATTTGGCACTTCAGGTTTTTCGTGCATAGTTCTACCTAAACCATGTCCAAAAAGTTCCCTAACCACACCATAACCTCTTTTTTCACAATAAGTTTGAATGGCATGACCTATATCACCGATTCGATTTCCTTTTTTAACTTGTTGAATTCCAATTTCTAAACTTTCTTTAGTTACTTTTAGAAGCTGTTTTACTTCAGGGCTAACTTCTCCAACTTCAAAAGTGTAAGCTTGGTCGCCAACAAATCCATTTAGCATTACTCCTACATCAGTAGAAATAATATCGCCATCTTTCAATATTCTATTTGTAGGTATTCCATGCACAACTTGTTCGTTTATAGATATACAAAGTGTATTAGGGAAATCGTATAAACCCAAAAAAGCAGGTTTGGCATGGTGATCTTTAATAAATTCATAAGCCAATTTATCAAGGTATAGAGAAGAAATACCTGGTCGCACTTCAGAAGCCAACATTCCTAACGTCTTGGAAGCCAGCAAAGCACTCTGACGCATGATTTCTATTTCGTCTTTTGTTTTATAAATAATTGAAGCCATTTAGCTATTTTTGTAATAATTTCTGATTTGTATTTTTTGAATGAGTTTTTTTATAATTAATTGATTGATATTAATATAGGAGCTCGGTTCAATATGAAGCAAATATTTTTTTACTAAATTTTCGTCTAAGTCTAATCTGTAAGCCAGCTGAATAAATTTATTTGGCTCATTATCAATTAGATTTGAAATAAATTTTAATAAATTAACTATAAATTCTTCTTTTTCTAATGCTTTTATTTCAAAATCAGTACAATTAGACAATGTTTCTATTGTAAAATCGTACTTTTGAAATGAATCTAACATTAAATATTTTTGAAGCTCAAAAATAATAAATTTTATCTATATTATACTATTCAAAAAGTTATTACCAATATTTTATAATCGCATTTTAATTGATTGTATAGATTTATATTATTTACGTAAGTGCAAGATTTAAAGTGTTTTATGTAATCGGTTGAATTTTTATATCTCATTATTTTTTAATAGGCTAACTGAAAAATCCATTTATTATTTAATTCAAATAATAGAAAAAACTAAAAATTGATAGAATTCAAAAATTGAAATATTTTCATCTACTTTTAATTTCTAAAATTTCAAACTGAAAAAATTATATATTTGTGTTTAAAATTTTGATTAAAATCAATAAAAAAACCAAATATTTGGTAAAATTTCTCAACAATCGCTACTAAATATTCATTATTCAATTCGGTTTTTTTAAATCAAATAAACTGCCAACCAATAAAAAAATTAACTAATTTGAAAATTAGAGTTTTAATATTCATTTGTATATTCCAAAATATACTTTATGCTCAAAAACCAAGTCTTAAAATAGCCAAATTGAAATACAATGGGGGAGGAGATTGGTATGCTAACAAAACTTCATTGCCCAATTTAATAGCTTTTTGTAACTTGAACCTCAAAACCAACATAAATCATGAGGATGAAGTAGTTGAAGTTGGAAGTAAAGAGTTATTTAACTATCCTTTTGTTCATTTAACTGGTCATGGAAACATTGTTTTCTCACAACAAGAAGCTTCAAATTTGAGAAAATATCTTGAAAGTGGAGGCTTTTTACATATAGACGATAATTATGGGTTAGATAAATTCATACGTCTCGAAATGAAAAAAGTATTTCCAGAACTTAGTTTTGTAGAATTACCTTTTTCACATTCAATATATAACCAAAAATTCAATTTTCCAGATGGTTTACCCAAAATACATGAACATGACAACAAACCTCCTCAAGGATTTGGAATTATTTTAAAAGGAAAATTAGTTTGCTTCTACTCTTATGAATCAGATTTGGGCAATGGTTGGGAAGATAAAGATGTGTATAAAGATCCAGAAACTTTAAGACAAGCTGCTTTAAAAATGGGAGCGAATATCATAAGTTTTGCGTTCACGAATTATTAAAAAGTAGCTTATAATCTATAAATAATCATCTTAAATACTAAATGGAAAAACCCTATAGTACACACAATGAAACAGAAAAAGCAATTTTAGTCGCTGTAATTTCTGATAAACAAACACCTGAAAAAGCACAAGAATACCTTGAAGAATTAGAGTTTCTTGCTCAAACCGCAAATATTACAACCGTAAAATCTTTTACTCAAAGATTAGAAAGTCCTGATAACGCAACATATATAGGAAAAGGAAAATTAGAACAAGTAATTGAAGCCTTAGAAGAATATGAAGCTCAGTATATTATTTTTGATGATGATTTAACCCCTTCGCAAGTAAGGAATTTGGAAAAATACTTGAAATGTATCATTTTAGACAGAAGCTTATTAATATTAGAAATTTTTAAAATGCGTGCGCAAACCGCACAATCTAAAACCCAAGTTGAGCTTGCTCGCTTGCAATATATTTTGCCTAGACTTACTCGTATGTGGACGCATTTGGAGAGACAAAAAGGTGGAACTGGCACTAGGGGAGGAGCTGGAGAAAAAGAAATTGAGACCGATAGAAGAATAATTCGTGATCAAATTACGATTCTTAAATTAAAACTCAAAAAAATAGACTTACAATCCTCTACTCAACGTAAATCTAGATCTCAAATGACTCGAGTAGCCTTAGTAGGTTATACAAATACAGGGAAATCTACTTTGATGCGTTTGATTTCTAAATCAAATGTTTTTGCAGAAAATAAGCTTTTTGCTACTGTAGACTCTACAGTTAGGAAAGTAGTTTTAAAGGGCATTCCTTTTTTACTTTCTGATACAGTGGGTTTTATAAGAAAATTGCCACATTCGCTTATTGAGTCTTTCAAATCGACCCTTGATGAAGTACGTGAGGCAGATATTTTAATTCATGTAGCTGACATTTCGCACCATTCTGTTGAAGACCACATAAAAGTTGTAAACCAAACTTTAGCAGAAATAGGAGCCACAAATAAGATTCAAATTCTGGTTTTAAATAAAATAGACCAATATATCCAACTAGAAAATGAAATGGATTTAGGGTTTAATGAAAGTGAAAATGAAATAAAAACCTTAGATGATTTAAAGTCTGGTTTTATGGCTCAATCTGATGGTAAAACAATATTTATTTCTGCAAAAAACCTTCAAAATATGAATGAGTTGTACGAAGCAATTTTTGAAGAAGTGAAAAAAGTGCATTTTACAATTTTTCCTAATTATGTTATGCCGGCAAATGATTACATTTTTTATGAACAAAATTCTTTAGAATAAATCAAACTTCAATTTGAAACTGAAATTATATTTTTAAACTTGATTTTTTCTTCAAATAAAAATATACCAAGTTTCCAAAAAATAAAAGTCCAATACTCACCCATTGCGACTGACTCAAAGCACCTACAAAACCCCTATCTTCATCTCCTCTAATAAATTCTGTAAAAAAACGAGCGGTACCATAAATAAAAATATACCAAAGCAAAAGTTCGCCAGTAAATTTTTTACGCTTATTGTACCAAATTAAAAATATAGCAGCACAAAAAATCACAAACGCATCTATCAGTTGCACAGGGTATAAAGGTGTATCTAGCGGTTTGGCTTGACACAAAGTATTATGATAAACCACTCCAATAGAAAAGTCGCAAATTTTTCCATAACAGCAACCTGCCATAAAACATCCTATTTTACCAAAACCATGCACAAAAGCGGTACAAATCGCTAAAACATCGAAAACTGGAGCAGATGGTATTTTTAAAAAATAGAAGAAAAGCAAGAGTGAAGCAATCGAAAAAATAAATGAACCATAAAATACAAATCCATCGCCATTGATTTCGAGCATTTTTTGAGGATTTTGCATATAAAAATCCCAGTCGCTAAACCATAAAAACACCTTTCCGCCTATGTATGAGGCAAAAACAATCAATAAAGCCATTTCTGTAACTCTATCGAAATTCATATTTACACTTTTTGCTCTACTTTGGGCAAAAAAATATGCAATGATTGTGCCTATAAGTATAAAAAAACCATAGCCAAATACTTTAAAAGAACCAAAATCAAATATTACAGGACACATAAAAAAATTATCTAATTACAAAACTTCATTCTATCTAAAATTATTTTTAATAAATTAATTATCGAAAACCAATTCTTTATTGGTCATTTCCATTAATTCTTTTGCAATTTGATCATCATCATTTTCGATAAACAATGGCAATCTTTTCAATAAATCTTGTTGGGTAAGGTTATGGTAAATTCTGCCACCTTTCACCAGAGAAACTTCTCCTGTTTCTTCAGAAACTACCAAAACGACCGCATCCGTTGCCTCCGAAATACCTAAAGCGGCACGATGTCTTAAACCTAAAAATGCGGGTAAATTTTCATTATCACTCACTGGAAGTATGCACCTTACTGCCGTAATTCTATTGTTTACGATAATCATCGCTCCATCATGAAGTGGGCTAGTTTTGTTAAAAATGCTGGTTATCAATCGTTTAGAAGAAATTGCATCAATTTGATCTCCTGTTTCTTCAAAAAATTTCAAATCATTTTCTTTAGCAAACACAATCAATGCGCCCGTATGCGTAGCTCCCAAATGTTTGGCAGCTTCTACAAAAACTGTATATTCGATTTGTACTTGATTTTGGGATTCATTATTAAAGAAAGCCGTTTTAAATGCAGATTTACTAAACATTGTTTTGCGACCTATCACAATAATAAAACGCCTTAATTCTTGCTGAAAAAGTACAATTGTGCCAATTACACCTACACTCACAAATTGATTTAAAATGGAAGTAAGCAATTCCATTTCAGCAGCTTTCACCACCAAATAGAAAAAATAAATGCTCAGCAAACCCACAAAAATTTTGATAGCTATGCTACCTTTTACTTGTTTATAAATTTGAAAAAGCAAAAGAGATACCAATAAAATGTCAATCAAATCTGTGATTGATATTTTTAAAAAACCTATCTTAAATAATAGTAATGCTAATCCCAATTTTTTAATTCATTAAAAGATTACACAATTTTACTGCTTCTTTTGCTTCTTTTACATCATGTACACGCAAAAAATCCACTCCATTGAATATAGCCCAAGTATTCAAGACACTAGTGCCATTTAAGGCTTGCTCCGATGTGATTTGCAAAGTTTTATAAATCATAGATTTTCTTGAAAT
>JAAFJZ010000024.1:0-1724 GCA_013298205.1 Cytophagales bacterium | reverse complement strand
GAAATACCTATCATAACAGGCTGTCCAATTTGCACAATATAAGGAATATTTTTCATTATTTCAAAATTTTGGTCAATAGTTTTTGCAAAACCTATTCCAGGGTCTAGTATTATATCATTGATATTTAATAAGTTAAGTTCATAAATTTTTTTTGAGAAATCAAAAGAAATTTCTTTTAATAAACTATTGTATTGGCTTAACTCTTGCATATTTTTTGATGTTCCCTTGCTATGCATAAGAATATAAGGTACTTGATTTTGGGCTACAACAATAAACATTTCGCTATCAAAATTTCCTCCAGAAACATCATTTACCATCATCGCACCAGCTTGAATGGCTTCTTTTGCTACTTTAGATTGGAAAGTATCTATTGAAATTTTTATACCGTCAAATTTATTAGCGATTTTTTCTATAGGCTCTATCACTCTTTTAAGCTCTTCTTCTACGGAAATAATTTCTGCACCAGGTCTTGTAGAGCAACCGCCTATGTCTACCCAATCTGCACCATCTGTGAGCATTTTTTCTACTTTTCGAAAAAGATCATCGGTATTTTTGATTTGATTTCCATCATAAAATGAGTCTGGCGTGAGGTTTATAATACCCATTACCTGGGTTTCTGACCAAGAATAAATATTACCTTTTAAATTGAGTGTTTTTTTTCGTTGAAATCCCTTACTTTTGGGTGAAAATTGTAGCATAGATTATTATTCTTTTGAAAAGCGACACTAACCACGAATATAAAAAGATTATTTCCTATTGTAGGAATCTTTTTTTGAAAAAAAATCAAGATTATGGCACAGCTTGGCGCATATTGCGTTTGTCGTCTGTAACCGACCAGATTTATATCAAAGCCAAACGCATTCGTTCGATTCAAGAGAAAAAAAATCAAAAAGTAGCCGAACCTATTGAAAATGAATTTATTGGCATTATTAATTATTCGGTAATGGCTTTAATTCAAATTGATTTGAAAGATGATTTGCGAATGGAAATCGAAACGAACGAATTAATGAATCGATATGACGAAAAAACAAATTCAATTTTTGAATTGTTAATGTCCAAAAACCATGATTATGGAGAGGCTTGGCGTGATATGCGTGTAGAATCTATGACTGATTTGATTTTGATGAAATTATTGCGTGTAAAACAAATTGAAGACCAAGCAGGTATTACTTTGGTTTCGGAAGGCATAGATGCCAACTATATGGATATGATAAATTATGCTGTTTTTTGTTTAATTCAATTAAATTCTAGTATCTTAAAATGAAAAAATTCCTTTTCCAATTTTCACGCATTTTTGTAGGCGTGCTTTTTATTATTTCAGGCTTAATCAAGTTAAATGACCCTATCGGTACAGCTATAAAACTCGAAGAGTATTTTGAAGTATTTTCACTCGATTTCTTTTCAGCTTTCGCCTATTTAATCCCTGCCTCGCTTTATTTTGCCGTTATTTTGGTCGTTTTTGAAGTCGTTTTGGGTATTGCCTTGCTTATCAATTACAGATTTAAACTAAGCGTAAACCTGCTTTTGGCTTTAATCGTCTTTTTTAGTTTCCTTACTTTCTATTCCGCATTTTTTAATAAAGTTACAGATTGTGGCTGCTTTGGAGATGCGCTCAAACTTACACCTTGGCAGTCTTTTGGGAAAGATATGATTTTGCTTTTCTTTTTAATCATATTATATAAAAATCAAAAACAAGCCAAATCTATTTTTAGCTCACCCATAGT
>JAAFJZ010000239.1 GCA_013298205.1 Cytophagales bacterium | reverse complement strand
ACGATAAATGGGGGTATATCAATACTAAATCTGAAATAGTGATCCCGATTATATATGACAGAGCCTATAGTTTTGTGGATGATAAAGCCATCGTGATGAAAAGTAAAGTACCATTTTTTACTAGAAATAGAAATATGTTTTTTTTTACAAAATTAAATTATCTATTAGCAAGTATCGGATTAAAAGACAAATATTTTCTAATTGATAAACATAGTAAGGAAATCACTCAATTACCGTACGATATTGTTGGACAATTTAGCGAAGGATTTGCTTGGGTTCGTAAAGACAAAAAGGAAGGTTTTATAAATTCTAAATTTGAAGAAAAAATACCTTTAATTTATGATAATGCTGATGAATTCAATGATGGATTAAGTATCGTTCAAATAAACGGAAAATGTGGAACTATAGATAAAAATGGCAAGATAATAACAAAAATTATTTATGATGAAATTTTGCATTATAATGAAGGTTAGTGTGGTTATATTGATAAATCAGGCAATGAAATAACAGGTTTTGTTTATGATAGAATATCTTATTTCAATGAGGGGTTTGCCGTAGTTAAAAAAAATGAAAGATTCGGTTATATCAATCGGAAAGGGAGAAAAATTACCCCCATTTATTACGAAGAAGCTGAGGATTTTCGATGTGGACTGGCAAAAGTTAGTAAAAACAACAAGTATGGCTGTATTGATACCAATGGAAAGGAAGTTATTCCATTGATATATGATGAAATCGATAGTTTTAGCGAAGGAATGGCTGTCGTAGGAGTCGACAATAAGTACGGATTCATAAATAAGATGGGAAAACCAATTACACCTCTAATTTATGAGAATGCTCGTTTTTTTGAAGATGGCATGGCAAAAGTATTAAAAGATGGCGAGATGAAATACGTTGATATCAATGGCAAAGAGTTGTTATATTAGATTAATTTGATTGAAAATCTGTGTTGTTTAGATTTAGCGATTATAAATATCCAATAAATTTAATATTTGCAAACAAAATTCAAATAAATCACTCGGATAATTACAGATAATTCATAAAACAGTAGATTTGAAATAATTATGGAAATAGTAATTTTAATAGTTTTAAATAGTGTGGTTTCGGGCTTATTATTGAGCCTTGTAGCTATTGGTTTTTCTTATATTTTTAATATTACAGGTGTTTTTCATTTGTCTCATGCAGGTGTATATGTATCAGGTGCGTACGCCTGTTGGTGGATGTTTATGAAAACTAACAACTGGTTTATTGCAATTTCTTTCGCCTTTGCTGTTGTGGTAATACTAATTTATTTTATCGAAAAAATAGTTTATTCACCACTCAACAAGCAAAAATCAAATCAATCTATATCTTTAATTGCTTCAATGGGTTTGTATGTTGTAATTATAAATATTTTGGCTTTGCTGTTTGGAAACGAAAATAAGTTAATCGAAAATTCGATTTCGGGTTCTTTTCAATTTGGTAATTTTATTTTAACAAAAATTCAATTGATTCAAGCAATAATTGCAGTTTTAGCAACTGCTACATTCTTAATTTATTTAAAACTTTCAAAATCGAATTTGACTTTGCAAGCAATAGCTGATAATGAAACAATAAGTAAGGTATTTGGAATAAACACCGAAATAGAACGAATAAAAATTTTTATAATAGGTAGTGTTTTGGCTTCGATAGCTGCTATACTTGCTATGCTAGAAGTGGGAATAGACCCATATTCAGGCATGAGCATTACCCTCACGGCAACTGTTGTTACGATTTTAGTTTCGAGAATGAATGTACTTTTAATAATTTTGTTTTCAATCGCATTAACCATTTTGCAAAGCATAATCGAATGGTTTTTAAATGCACAATGGAAAGAGGGAATAACTTTCTTCATTTTATTGTTGGTAATTTTATTTAAAACGGAAGGTATAGTTAGTTATAATTTAAGAAAAGATAGAACATGAGAAATAAAAAATTAGTAATTCTTACAGGAATGGGTGACCCTAAAAATAGTAAGTATCAAAAAGTGTATGAATTAATTACAACAGAAGCCAAAAGATTAAATTATGATGAAATCATAATTTTGGGTTGGAAAGGTCAAAATTCGTTTACAGAAACTGGAGTATTTAATTTTAAAGAAGCAACACAAACCGCAATTGAGTTTTTTCAAAAAATTGAAGAATCAGATATTAACTATGATGTAATTTGTAGGAGCTATGGAACGGGTGTTTTTTTAGCAGTTTGCCAAACAATTAATTTGAATAAAATTGGTTTTGCATCTCTCTGGGGAATCCCCAATTATTCTGATTGTTTTGAACTCTTTGAAGAAAAAATAGATGAAACTATTAAAGATGTAATAAGCAAAGGGGTAAAAATAGACCATACTTTTTTTAAAAATTTCTTTCCTTTTGATTTATTATTGAAAAGGTTCAAACAAAAATTTAAAATGAATATAGTTAGTGGTTCTGAAGATAAATATTGCTCTTCTGACTACGCAAATTACTTGAAATCTTTAAATAATTTGTCTAATTTGAATTATCAAGTAATAACCGGTTTGCCTCATGAAGTAACAGATTACCACAAAGTTTATTTAGAAAAACTATTTGAAAATAAATAATGAACTACATCTTCCACATATTAGTAATCCTAGAAATCTACATTTTATTGGCTTTAAGTGCCAATCAAAAAGTAGGTTTATCTGGATTATTGAGTTTGGGACAAGCCGTGTTTTATGGTGTTGGTGCTTATGCGAGTGCAATCGCCATTACAAAATTTGGTTTCAGCTATTGGTTGGCTTTACCTTTTGCTATTTCAGTTTGCATAATTACAGCTTTGGTTTTCAGTTTAATTGCAGGCAAAGTAAGAGATTTGTATTTTAGTTTAGCAACATTGGCGTTGCAAATCATTTTCTTTTCTATTTTTTACAATTGGATTTCTGTTACCAATGGTTCGTATGGAATTTCAGGAATAGCTAATCCCGAAATATTTGGAATAAAGATAAACTCGCCTTTAAGTTTTGCTTTGTTTGGTGGCGTAATCGTTTCGCTTGTTATTGGCTTTTATGTTTGGTTTCTCAAAACGCCAATTAGTAGATTGATTCAAGCCACAAGAGATGATCAGGTGGCAGTGTTGAGTTTGGGAATTAACCCAAATTATTATAAACGAATTAGCATAATAATTTCTGCCATCATTTCGGGAGTTGCTGGAAGCTTGTATGCAAGTTACACTACTTACATTGACCCAAGTTCATTCACTTTGGATGAATCAATTTTAATTCTAAGCATTGTTTTAATTGGTGGTGCTGGTCGAATAATTGGACCCATTTCGGGAGCATTTATATACGTATTACTTCCTGAAGTTTTAAAATTTATGCAAATGCCCGAAAGCATGGCAGCTAATTTGCGAATGATTTTATTTGGTTTGTTATTGGTAATGATAGTAAGATTTAAACCTAAAGGGATTTTTGGCAAATTTTTAATTCAATAATAAATGAATGACAACATATCAAATTCAAACCAATTTTTATATACAGAAGTTGCTCGAATAATAGCAGAGGCAAAAATAACGGCTTTTAGAAGTACAAATACTGTTCTTTTAAAAATGTATTGGGAAATTGGCAAGTTGATTATCGAGGACGAACAAAAAGGAAAAAGCAGGGCTGAATATGGTAAAACGGTTTTGAAAAATCTTGCCAATCAACTTAGTTTGGAATTTGGAAAAGGTTTTGATGATAGCAATTTACGTAATATGCGTAACTTTTTTCTTGCTTTTGAGATTTGGGACGCAGTGCGTCCTGAATTGAGTTGGACACATTATCGAATTATAAGCAGGGTTGAAAACAAACAACTTAGAAAACAATATATTGCTCATTCTATTGAAGGAAACTGGAATACGAGAACGCTACAACGCTTTCACACTTACTGTTTATTTTCACAATAAAATTTTAAAATAAAAAAATGCTTTTAAATTCGGTAATAATTTATGACATTAAACATATTATTTCTAATGCTAAAGATGCCGTTTTTAGGGCTGTTGATAATGAGCGAACACGTATGTATTGGCAAATTGGCAAGCGAATATTTGAAGAAGAACAACAAGGTAAGGATAGAGCTAATTATGGCGAATTTCTTCTTGTTTTTATATCCAAGGAACTTGAGAGTGAATATGGAAATGGATTTTCTAAACGATATTTAGAAATTATGCGTCAGTTTTATCGTACATTCCCAATTGCGAACACACTGTGTTCGCAATTGGGATGGAGTCAATATAAATTATTGATACGTTTTAACGACAACGATAAAAGATGAGCACTATTTTAAACATACATAACCTTAAAAAATCTTTTGATGGTGTTGCACCTCTCAAAGATGTTTCGTTTGAAGTAAACAAGCAAGACATCGTTTTGATTAGTGGAGAAAACGGTGCGGGTAAAACTACTTTGTTTAATATCATAACAGGGTTAGAGAAACCGACACAAGGTAAAATAAATTTCAATGGAAACGATATAAGTAATAAATCTGCTTTAGAAATTGCTCAACTCGGTTTGGTGCGATTATATCAACATCCTAGAATATTTAAAAATCTTTTGGTTTGGGAAAATCTGGTTGCCGCATCAAATCAAAA
Source organism: Cytophagales bacterium (assembly GCA_013298205.1). Classification (GTDB taxonomy): domain Bacteria; phylum Bacteroidota; class Bacteroidia; order Cytophagales; family UBA9547; genus JAAFJZ01. The sequence continues at coordinate 282 of JAAFJZ010000239.1, read as the reverse complement.
TCTTGGAAATACGGTCTTTAATCTTGTTTTTAAATACAAAGCAGCAAAGCAAGAAGATGAAAAACGCAAACAAGAAGCCATTGACTTACTTACAAAATTTGGGTTACAAGATTTGAGTAATCAAACAGCCGGAGAGCTTTCTTACGGACAGCAAAAACTAATATCATTTTGCATGATTATTATGAATGGAGTGAAACTTGCATTGCTAGATGAACCTTTTGCAGGGCTAAGCCCCCAAACAATAGAAAAGTTTAATGCAATGATATTGCAAATGAACAGTAA
>JAAFJZ010000238.1 GCA_013298205.1 Cytophagales bacterium | reverse complement strand
ATAAATTTAGCTTTAAATTGTTTTATATTTTTTTACAATGGCTTCATATTCAGCTCTGTATTCAGCAAGAGCTAATGGGTTTGCCAACATCGCACCGATTAAATCTGTTAAGAAATACGAAAACTCCGAACTGTGGTCGCTACCCGAAAAGTGGCTAAGTTCGTGTAAACAAGTCATTGTGAATGTGCTAAATTTTTTGAATGTAATTTCGTGAATATAAATTATACTTCCCTCTTGATAAAGACCATGATACGGTAATTTGTTAGAAACATCATTTTCAATCAAAATTCTTAACTCTAAAAATAAAGGATTTTTATGAATTGATAATTTTTCAACTCTATGTCCAATTATGGTTATAAAATATCTTTTTACCGCACCGTAAAGATCTCTTTCACATTCGCTAGGCTTTCTTTTATAATCTTCAGGATTGGGATTTGCAAGTTTCAAAGCATAATCTAAATTGTTTACGCCAAAAACAGCCAAATAAACATCTATTGCTTTGAAACCTGCCGCTTTTAAAGCAGTTTTTTCAAATTCTTTAATGTCTCTTGTAATTGCATATTCATTCTCTAAAAAAAAATCAAAATATTTATGCTCATAACCATTTGGTTTTGTGCTATCAGGTCTATTAAATTGTTTTAAATATTTTGAAAGTTCATATGCGATGATATGAGCTCCACCAGCCACTTGATAAAGTGAACCATGAAATATATATTTTTTATTTATAGCTATTAAATTAGTATAAACTGACAAAATATTATCTTCATTTAATTTAGAGAATAACAAATCTATAATTTTTACAATTTGAGGAATTGTTACATCATTTCGATCCCGATCTTTATTCATGAAACTTACTTCTTTGTTTACAACAAAAACTAGTGGTATTTTGTCAAAATCAAGCTTTTTCGTAGAAACAATTGAGCCTCTGAGTTGGAATTTATAAAAAATATAACCTCTTTGTTCTACACTTGAATTAAGAAAATACAAAGCCAAACCGTCTTTATTAAACACAACTTCTCCAAGTAATTCATTTTCAGGATAAAAGAATAAACTCTTCGATTTCAAGAACAAATCAATTATTTCTTGATCAATGCCACAAATAATAATATTTGAACCTACAATTTCAGTTTCTGCCTCATAAATATCCATAGTAAGGGAATTTCTTAAAATCTCACTATAGTCTTTAAGGTAAAAATAAGCAATTTTATTACCTATTTGCACACTTATTTTTACATTCGTATATTCCTTGAATAGTGCTAATATGCTCATTTTCAATCCTTCACCGAAGAAACCTGCAAATCCGCCTGCTGATTTTGTGGTTGCTCCAATAGCATGAAAGTATTCAAAACTATATTCAATTGGTCCTTCTATTTTAATGCCATTATTACCAGTTTTAGTAATTTTAACATCGTTATGAAACGAATATTTTTCGTTGTACAGCACTGAATCGAAAAAATTTTGTACAATATCTCTCGATATTTTTTCTTTGCTCCAATCAATACCATAATCAAGTAAGATATTCAAATTATGCGAACTTTCTAATTTTAAATTAGCTTCCATTTTATAATTGTTTAAATCCGATGCAAAGATATATAGCTGTTGATTACTTGAAATTATCCGTGTTGATTTACCAATCTAAAACTATTTAAAATTTGATTTATGGTTTAAAAATGATAATTAAGTTAAAATAAGTTCATTTACAAAATTGTTTTAAGTCATATAACTAAATTCTAAGATTTAAAATTAGATTTTACCAACCTAAAATGTAAATTTCCCGTTATTCGATTTAATATAAAGATAAAATAAATTCCAATGTCAAAAGATGTATATGTGGTAGCTGCTACCCGATCGGCAGTAGGCAAAGCACCCAAAGGTGCTTTTAGATTTACCCGCCCAGATGATTTGGCTGCTGATGTAATCAAAGCCCTTTTTCTTCAAACGCCAAGTATCGAAAAGGAAAGTATTGATGACGTAATCGTAGGAAATGCTACACCTGAAGCCGAGCAAGGTCTAAACATAGCCAGAATGATTTCCTTACTTGCCTTGGATACAGATAAAGTACCAGGCATGACGATAAATCGGTATTGCTCTTCGGGTTTGGAAGCCATTGCAATAGCAGATGCAAAAATAAAAGCCGGACAAGCAGATATAATTATAGCTGGAGGAGTGGAATCCATGTCTATGCTTCCTTTTGGTGGCTGGAAAATAGTTCCCAACCATAAAATAACAAAAAATAATCCCGATTGGTATTGGGGAATGGGGCTTACGGCCGAAGCTGTAGCTAAAGAGTATAAAATTAGCCGAGAAGATCAAGACAAATTTTCTTTCCAATCTCACCAAAAAGCCATTAACGCTTTCCAAAATAATTATTTTCAAAAGGAAATTACGCCTATAGCTATTCAAGAAACCTTTTTGGATGAAAACTTCAAAAAGAAAACCAAGGATTACGCTATCAGTGTAGATGAAGGACCAAGAGCTGATACTTCTTTGGAAGCTTTAGCAAAATTAAGACCTGTATTCCATGCACAAGGTAGCGTAACGGCAGGAAATTCTTCTCAAACTTCTGATGGAGCGGCATTCCTGATTCTAGCATCTGCTGAAAAGGTAAAAGAACTCAATCTCAAACCCATCGCACGATTAGTCAGTTATGCAGTAGCGGGCGTTCCGCCAAGAATAATGGGAATAGGCCCAGTTGAAGCCATTCCCAAAGCATTAAAAAATGCTAATCTCAAAGCAGATGACATCAACCTCATAGAGCTTAACGAAGCTTTTGCAGCCCAATCCCTAGCCGTGATTAGAACCTTAAATTTGGATGAATCTAAAATCAACGTAAATGGCGGAGCTATATCACTTGGGCATCCCCTTGGCTGCACAGGCGCGAAACTTTCGGTACAAATTTTTAATGAGTTGAAAAGGCGAAACCAAAAATATGGTATGGTAACCATGTGCGTAGGCTCAGGACAAGGTGCTGCGGGAATTTTTGAAATGCTATAAGAATATTTAAAAGAAAAGAAAATGACAAATAGATCAATCAAAAAAGTAGCCGTATTGGGTTCTGGCGTAATGGGTTCAAGAATAGCTTGCCATTTTGCTAATATCGGAGTGGAAGTATTATTGCTAGACATTGCCCCAAAAGCACTCAACGAACTTGAAACCAAGAAAGGTTTGGCTCTCGAACACCCTTTGGTGAAAAATAGAATCGTAAACGAGGCTTTAGAAAGCGCACTGAAATCTAGCCCCTCTCCTATTTATGATGCCAAGTTTAGAACGCTTATCAAAACAGGAAATCTTACAGACGATTTGCCCAAAATAAATGCTTGTGATTGGGTAATAGAAGTGGTAGTAGAAAACCTCGAAATCAAAAAACAACTGTTCGACCAAGTACAAAAATACAGAAAACCTTCTACACTTATCACTTCTAATACTTCTGGTATCCCGATTTCTTTAATGACAGAAGGCAGAGATGAAGACTTTAAGAAACATTTCTGTGGTACTCACTTTTTTAATCCACCTAGGTATCTCAAATTGTTGGAAATCATTCCTGGAAAAGAGACTTCTCCCGAAGTACTTCAATTTTTGATGAATTATGGCGATTTGTATCTTGGCAAAACGACTGTTATGTGCAAAGATACACCTGCTTTTATAGCCAATCGTGTGGGGATTTTTGCCATTCTTTCAGGCATAAAAAGAATGGAAGAACTTGGTTTGGGCGTGGAAGAAGTAGATAAACTTACAGGCACAATCATTGGCAGACAAAAATCTGCTACTTTTCGCACCGTTGATGTGGTAGGCTTAGATACCCTCCTTAATGTAGGAAATTTCCTTACCGCAAACCTCAAAAATGATGAAGCTGTAGAGATGTTTAAAATCCCTGCCATTTTATCTAAAATGAAAGAGGCAAATCGCATAGGAGATAAATCGGGAGAAGGATTTTATAAAAAAACCAAATCAGCAGATGGCAAAACAGAAATTCATGCCCTAGATTTGGCAAGCTTTGAGTATAAACCTTCTACAAAAATCAAATTTGCTACCTTAGAGCAAACCAAAACCTTAGAAAACCTAAAAGATAGATTTCCAGTACTTTTTGCAGGTACAGACAAAGCAGGTGAATATTACAGAAAAACATTTGCTGACCTCTTTTCTTATGTTTCCAACCGCATACCAGAAATAGCAGATGAAATTTACCGCATAGACCAAGCCATTTGTACAGGTTTTGGTTGGGAAAAAGGCCCTTTTGAAACTTGGGATATTATAGGTTTGGAAAATGGAATCAAGCTCATTGAAACCAATGGATTGAAACTGCCTAGTTGGGTGAAAGAAATGCAAACATCAGGTTTGAAGACTTTTTACCGCGTAGAAAAAGGTGCGTACCAATATTATGACCCAAGCTCAAAAGCCTATAAAACCGTACCAGGTACAGACGATTTTATCATTCTCGATTATTTAAGAAAAGACAAGGTAATTTGGCAAAATGCGGGTGCTAGCCTTTTTGATTTGGGTGATGGCATTCTTAATTTAGAGTTTCATTCCAAAATGAATACACTCGGTTCTGAAGTAATTCAAGGCATCAATACTGCCATTGACAAAGCTGAGAAGGACTATTTGGGTTTGGTAATCGGAAACGATGGAGCCAATTTTTCAGCTGGAGCCAACTTAGCTATGCTGCTTATGTATGCGCTCGAGCAAGATTTTGATGAAATCAATATGATGATAGCCCAATTCCAAAACACCATGATGCGAGCTAGGTATTCTTCTATTCCTGTAGTAGCTGCACCATTTAACCTTACCCTTGGAGGCGGTTGCGAATTGAGTCTTCATGCCGATAAAATACAAGCACATTCAGAGCTTTATATCGGTTTGGTAGAATTTGGCGTAGGACTTATTCCAGCTGGTGGTGGT
>JAAFJZ010000237.1:3454-4905 GCA_013298205.1 Cytophagales bacterium | reverse complement strand
AGCGGTTTTTTTTCTGTTGCACTTTCTATCACCAAATTTGATGCCCTGTAATTAGCAGGTACGCTACCCTATGCTGCCCGGACTTTCCTCTATCAAACATTTTTGACAGCGATAAGACGACTTGTAGTTACAAAGGTAATGGAATTTAAAAATTATTCTCGATTTGAATTAAAAATATACAACTTAATATATTTTTAAAAAAAATAAAATTGAATATGTAGTTTTTGAACTTGGAATCGTGCTTTAAATTGTTAGGCACTGCAATAGAAAATCAAGTCAAAATGTTTCACTTTGAAATGCTATAAGTGCAAAAGGGTATCTCCCAAGATGGTTTTACGGCAATAGATTTTGACAATAAAATAGATTTGAATATGCTTACCATTGCAGGAAAAGGTGCGTTTGGATTAATTTCCAAAATACAAAATACTGAGTAAGTTGAATTTTAAAGCAAGGTTTATTAATGTGTAAGTTTTATCAACTCATAAAAAAAAATGTTTGAGATTCACGAATCTCAAACATCCCTCCTACTTGCTTACGGATATATTTTAATAGCCAAATATTTCTTCAAGCTTTAATTCTTTTAAGTCTCCGTATTTTTTTAATTCTTCAAAATTTAACTTGCTTTTTGAGCCTATTACCAAAATAGCTTGAGGCTTTTTGGCTACATATTTTAGCTGAAAAGCTAAAATGTCTTTTAAGCTAAAATTCGGGATTTGCTGGTACATCTTTTCTCTTATATCATAATTAATTCCCAATTTTTCTGCTCTTTCTTTGCTAAAAAGTATATCATGCTTGATTATCCTTTCAGTACGCAAACCCGAAATTAAGGCTTCTTTGGCATTATCAAAGGCTTTTTCAGAAAGCGGAATACTATCGAGAAGTTTGTTCATACCCTTCATTGCTTCAGGCAACTTATCTGCTTGCGTGCCTATATATGAAAACATATAATTAGGCTTGTCTTTTTTGCTGGCTATGCTATAATTGGAGCGTACTGAATATGCCAAGGCTTTGGATTCCCGCATTTCTTGAAATACAATCGAACTCATAGAGCCACCAAAATACTCATTAAATAAGCTGGCAATAGGCACAATATCAGGTGAATAAGCGAGAGATTTGCTAAGAAAAATGATTTCTGCTTGCACCATATCATAATCAACCCAATATACTTTGGTTTGCGGTATTTCGATTTCAGTGAAAGTTTTGGCAGGAATGGCACTAGGTGAAATGGCTGTTGTATGAGATTTCACTAATGATTTAAGTACATTTTCTGATTCATCCGAGCCAAAATACAAAATCTTGTGTGGGTATGAAAGCGAACTTTTGATTAAATCAATTAACTCATTTCCTTTAATTTTAAGCAAATCTTCTTTAGAAATGATATTCGTAAATGGGGAATTTGTGCCATATTTTACATAATATGACATGGCACTTCTTATCGAACCCTTGCTTTT
>JAAFJZ010000237.1:0-3444 GCA_013298205.1 Cytophagales bacterium | reverse complement strand
ATATCCTTTATCAATTCGTCTAAAACATTTTGATCGGGAACCGGATTTTGGATGAACTTTTCAAAAAGCTGCAAAGCGGGAACAAAATTTTCGCTCAAACCTGAAAGATTAATAAATATTTGGTCTTCTGATACTGACACTCTATAATCGCATGAAAGCTTGTAAAACTCCTTTTTTAGTTGTTCGGAAGTATAACCACCACCACCTAAGTAGCTTAAATAGTTTACTGCCAAACCCAAACGAGGATTGTCATTTGTGCCCAAATCAAATAGATAGTATAAATCAAAAGTCTTATTTTCAAGGTTTTTTAGGTATGAAAAGCTCAATCCATTGGGAAGTTTTTGCTTTTGAATGGCTTTGTCAAAATTTAAAAATACGGGCTCAATGGCATCAGATTTTTTGGAGAATACATTTTTGTAAAAATCAGATTGCACTTCACGATTTAAACTTACAGGCGTGATACTTGGTTTTACTACTTTTTTTATCGTTGTGTCTTTATTTGATTTTTTATACAAGCAAACATAATTATCTGAAAATGATTTATTTACAAAATTCATCATGTCTTTTTTTGTTAAGCTATACATGATTTCGTTTTGCTGCCAAACTTGCGCCCATGGCATATAATTGATAAAAGCACTCACCATATTATTGGCTCGAGCTTGATTGCTTTCGAGCGATTTCATGGTTTCTAGTTTATCTTGATTGATAATGGCTTGTATGAGCCAATCTTCAAATTTCCCCGCTTTTACTGAATCTAATTGCCCCAATAAAAGGCTTTTAACTTCATCCAAACTTTGACCCTCTTTGGGTGATGCGCCTAAAGAAAATGCAGAATAATCATTCATTCTTATGGGATAGCAATATGCGCCCCTTACTTTTTGTTTTTGGTTTAGGTTCAAATCCAATAATCCCGCTTGACCATTTGAAAGTATTTTTGAAAGCATTTCTAGTTTGATGCTTTCTGGGTCTTTTATACCTGTAAACTTAAAAGAGATAGACACTTTTTCAGATTCTGGCCCATTGATTTCTGCCTTTTGCACTTGTGTGATGGCTGGAGAAACGGGAGAAACGAATGCTGGAACAGGCTTAGCAACTAACTTTCCCATATATTTATCTACTAAAAGAATTACTTTGTCGGGGTCAAAATCTCCACTCATACACACAGCCATATTATTGGGCACATAATAGGTATCAAAATAGTTTTTAATAGCCAAAATAGAAGGATTTTTCAAATGTTCTACTGTGCCTATCGTGGTTTGGCTACCATAAGGATGATTGGGGAAAAGCAATTCATACATCTTTTGCCATACTTTGCTGTTATCATTATCCAAACTTCTATTTTTCTCTTCATAAACAGCTTCCAGCTCAGTGTGAAATAAACGTGGCACCAATTCTCCAAATCTTTCTGCTTCGATTTGCACCCATTTTTCAATCTCGTTTGAAGGGATTTCATTTACATAAACTGTTTGCTCTACCCAAGTATAAGCATTTGTGCCTGAGGCTCCTATAGCAGAAAGCATTCTGTCATATTCGTTTGCCGCTACGAATTTTGAAGCCGCATTAGCAAGTGTGTCAATAGATTTGTATAATGCTCTTCTTTGGCTAGTATCTGTAGTCTGACGGTATTTTTCAAATAAATTCTGAATTTGAGTTAAGTATTTTTTTTCTTGTTCCCAGTTTAAACTGCCTATTTTGGAAGTCCCTTTAAAAACCATGTGTTCCAAATAATGTGCCAAACCCGTGGCTTGGGCAGGATCTGACTTGCTACCGGCTCGCACAGCTATGTATGTTTGTATGCGTGGGGCTGATTTATAAACCGATAAATAAACAGTTAAACCATTTTTCAGGGTGTAAACTCGGGTATTTGTAGGGTCGTTTTCTACGATTTGGTAGGAGAAATTCGCTCCTTTTATGGTTTGGGTTTTGAATTTAGTTTGTGAAAAAGTACTAAACTGAATCGTAAAAAGGCATAAAAAAATAGAAATGTATTTTTTAAGTTTAGTTTTCATATAAATTTTTGGTAATAAGTGTAGTGAAAAAGTATCCAGAATTTTGCGTAAAAATATAATAAAAATCAATTCGCACGGTATTGAAATGATTTTAATGCTGGATGATGATTTTTTTACATACCCAGCTCCCACTTTTAAATCGTGATTTTAAAAGATAAAATCCGTTCGGAATGCTTTCTGTTTCAATCAAAATTTCATTTTCGCTTAGAACTTTTATTTTAATATCTACTTCTTTACCTGCAATATGAAAGAGTTTTACCTCAGTTAAACCGTCTGATTGAAGAGTAAAACTTTCATTACAAGGCAAAGGATAAATTTTAATCGATTGTAAACCATTATCTTGACCTAGTGAATTTACAGATTTGTAGGATTGAACGATTCCTAAGGTTGTAACCAAATACCCAGCGAAAGTAAGATTAAAATAAACAGCTTTTGGGGCTCCACTAAGGTTATCACTCAAGGATTTTACTTTCAAATATCCTGTACTTGTGTTACTTGAACTTATAAAATCAAACCAATCATCACTTGTTTGTTTGATCGCTTGCCAAGACACATTGGAAGTAACTAAAATAGAATCTTCAACATCTTTTTGCCATGTTAAATAGAGTTCTCTTTCAAATGAATATAGGACAACTGGGCGACCTCTTTGTATTACATTGATGCTCGTGGTAGAACCTGTACCATAATTTAATGTAAAACTTGAATTGACGAAATTGGTAGAATTGTTTACTGTATTGGTTTTTAAAATCAAAATACCATTCATGGTTCCCGTACTGCTTACCACACTCAGCCATGAAGGCAAGTTCGTAACTTGCCATGAGGTGTTTGAACTAATTTTTAAGGTATCTAAAAAATCTGCATCTGCACCAAAACTCATTTTAGTAGAATCAAGTGAAAGCACATAATTCCCTATACTTAAAGCGATAGAGCTTGAATTTCCTCCTCCTGGTACAGGCGTAAAAACTTTGATTTGGTTTGCGCCTGCTGCGCTTATTAGTGGACTGGGAATAGTAGCAACTAATTGATTTTCATAAATATAAATAGATACTAAAGTCAAGGTATTAAAAAATACTTGCGTAGAGGGGAAGAAATTTGAACCCGTTAAAGTAAGATTGGTATTCGGACTGCCCTGCAAAATAGAAATTAAATTTATGCCACTTAATACCGGAACCGGCATTAAAAGAGATTCATTTGCTCCAATGTCAAATTTAGTATACTGAGGTAAAGTATTTCCAAAAAAATCAAAACTACCTACTGTTAGGTTAAATGGAGTTGCTCTTAAATCACTACCTTTATCTAGCAAAGGCGAGCCTGCTTGCAATCTATAACCAACCAAACTTGTAGTTAGTAAATTTACATTGCCTACTATCACTACTGCACTAGGATTTTCTAGCATGGGGTCTGCTTGTATTCCAGATGAAGTTTCTTTTGAACT
>JAAFJZ010000236.1 GCA_013298205.1 Cytophagales bacterium | reverse complement strand
CATATAGAAACATCTGGTGCTTATGAAGTTACGGGAAATTGGGATTGGTTTTGCCTTTCTCCTAAAAAGTTTAAAGCACCACATGAAAGCGCTTTTGTAGCAGCAGACGAATTGAAAATCATCGTTTTTAACTCATCAGATTTTGATTTTGCTTTGCAATCGGCTCAAAAAGTAAACCCAAATTGCCATTTGTTTCTACAACCTGAGTGGAGTAAAAAAGAGCTTATGATGCCTATAATCATTGACTTTGTGAAGCAAAACCCTAAATGGAGAATTACGCTTCAAACCCACAAATACATGGATATTCCTTAAAAAAATTTATTTAAACTTAAAAAAAAGCGATTTCTTTTAAAAAATCATGATTCACATATTCATTTATATTGTTTATAATTTTATCTTTTGACATATTCAATTGCTTTCTCAAAGGAGCAGAACTTATAGTAACACAAAGACATTTCTCCTTAAAATAAATTTTGTCTGTTTTAGAAGCTATTACATTTCCCATTACCTCGTTCCATGCATTAATTATTTGACCTTGCTTATACTTAGATTCTAACCCGTTTGATTTTAAAAATAATTCCCAAACAACATCAAAAGAGCGTGTGTTTGCAGAACGAATACTTTTCTTTTTTTCTATAAACATTTCAATTGAGTTTAAGACTAGTAATTAAAAAAATGAGTAAAAGTTAAATATATTTAAAATTACATTGCTTTAACTTTCAATCTTTTCTGAATCTCTTCGATTCCGTTGCGTACTTTTTTATCAGTTTTAATTAATTCTACTATACAAGAAATAGCATGAATAACAGTAGAGTGATCTCTTTTTCCAAAATTAAAGCCAATTTGTTTCAAAGAAAGAGATGTGTAGCTTTTAGCCAAATACATTGCAATTTGTCTTGGCAATACGATTTCTTGTTTTCGAGTTTTATCTTTTAACTCTTCTAACGAAACCGAATAATATTCAGCAACCACTTTTTGAATATAATCTATACTAACATCCGTATCAATGGTATGTAAAGAATTTTTAATAACCTGTTTAGTTAATTCTAAATCTAAATCCTTTTTTAAAATAGTAGATTGGGCTAAAAGTGTTATTAAAACACCTTCTAAATCTCTAATGCAAGTATCAACAGAATAAGCAATATAATCTTGAACATCAAGAGGCATCTCTATTCCTTCCGCAAAAAGTTTAGCTTGTATAATTGCCATTTTGGTTTCATAATCAGGTTGGAGCATGTCTGCTGTTAGACCAGAACGAAATCTACTTAAATATCTATCTTCAAAATCATCAAGTTCTGCAGGAGGTCGATCACTAGTAAGAATAATTTGTTTACCAGATTGATACAACCTATTGAAAATGTTAAAAAACATCTTCAAAGTTTCTCCTTTTTTGGCAAAAAATTGAATGTCATCTACAATCAGTACATCCAAACGACAATAATGATTTAAAAAGTCATCAGTTGTTTTGTTTCCTATCGAATTAATAAACTGACTGATAAACATTTCAGATGGCACATATTGAACTAATTTGGAAGGATGTAATTGCTTTACTTTATTTCCAATAGAGTGTACAAGATGCGTTTTTCCCATACCCGAACCACTGTAAAGTAAAAAAGGATTATAAGGATTTGTGCCTGGGCGATCGGCAGTCGCAAAACCAGCATTTCGAGCCATTCGATTATAATTACCTTCTATAAAGTTATCAAAAACATAACTTGGATTTAAAAAAGAATCAAATTCAAAATTTTCGTTTGGATTGGGTTGAAGTGAGTTATTTACAATCTTAGGGTGAGATTGCTGTGAAGTAGTTTTGGGCTGGGAATTCTCATCTCCATTATCTATTACAACAGCATATTTCAAACGAGCATTTTTTCCTAATACCTCAGTAAGTGCTTTCGAGAGCTGGGTTACAAAATTCTTCTCAATATGTTCATAAAAATACTGGCTAGGAACTTGTAATGTAAGTTCAGAATTTTCTACTTGAAATGGCTTTATAGGCAAAAACCAAGTGTTAAAAGATTGAGAATCTATTGACAGAATCAAAGATTTTAAGCATTCTTCCCAAACTTTTTGACAGTCGTTCATTCGTTGAAATTAAAATAACAAAAGTAATATTTATTTTAATTCACCTTAGTTAGTTTGCAAAAGTCGAAAAATAAGAAATGTCATGCAAATAATGGTTTCAAAAATAGTCTATTTTTGTTTATGATTCTTACAAATTAATTTATTTTTAAATAAGCTAATCTATTGACTTTTAATTATTTAAAAATTATTTTCAATTATTTCATCATTTTATGTCAAAGTAAAAATAAAAACTAAATATCAATATTTAGTACATTTAATTCTATTTTTATATACTTTTACACGCCAATTAAGATTAATTTAATAGTTATTAAAGAGTATAATTATCTTAAGATATTCACTCAAAAGGAAAAAAAATAAAATGAATACTTTCCTCTAAGTAAAACAGTTTTTTTGCATGAATTATGAATCCTTAAAGAATGAAGTTTTTTCTTTGCTAGATGAAATGCCTAAGCATCTTTTCTATCATTCAGCCAAACATACAAATGAAGTAATAGATTTTGCATTAGCAATAGCGAAATCAGAAGGTTTTTCATTAGAAGAGATAGAAACTTTAAAAATTGCTGCGCTTTTTCATGATACCGGGTTTTCTATTCAATATCATAACAATGAGCAATTTGGAGTAAAAATAGCTCAAGCTATTTTGCCAAAACATGGTTATTCAGAAAAGCAAATTGAAATCATTTCTTCAGCTATTTTGGCAACAGCCATGCCGCAATCGCCTAAAAATAAAATAGAAGAAGTTCTTTGCGATGCCGATCTGGCTTACCTAGGTTCAGATTTGTTTTATATGAATGCTTTTTGCTTAAAAAAAGAATGGGAAATCGAAAGAATTTTCAGTGGTACTTTACGAGAATGGTTTGATTTGCAACTTCAATTCCTTATTTCTCACAATTATTTTACTTCTTATGCCACCAAAAACTTTTCACCTAAGAAAAGTAAATTCATTAATGAAATTAGAGAGCTTTCTTTCGTATCAATTTCTTAAAAATTTGTTTAATATAAATGGAAGATAAGTACCTTGTTGAAGCTAAAAAAATTTTTGATTTAGAAATAAAAACATTAGAAAAAGTTCTAAAATCTTTAGATGATAACTTTTCTAAAACTGTAGCTCATATTTCTAAGAACAAAGGTCATGTGGTTGTTACTGGAGTGGGTAAATCTGGAATGATTGGTCGAAAAATAGCAGCAACACTTTCAAGCACAGGTACACCCTCTTTTTTTATACATTCGGGTGAAGCCTACCATGGCGATTTGGGAATGATAAAAAAAGAAGACGTAATTCTTGCCATATCAAAATCTGGAGAAACTGAAGAAGTATTAAAATTAATACCTTTTATCAAACACAACCAAAATTCTTTAGTAGCTATTACATCTAAAAAAGAATCTACATTAGCACAAAATGCTGATTTTTTGCTAGAAATTCAAGTAGAAAAAGAAGCGTGCCCTTTAGAATTAGCCCCAACTTGTTCCACTACTGCTACATTGGTTATGGGAGATGCGCTAGCAATGGTTTTAATGAAAGAAAAAAACTTTAATGAAGAGGATTTTGCAAGATTTCATCCTGGTGGAAGTTTGGGAAAGAAATTACTTACAAAAGTTTGCAATCGAATGCGAACAAAAAACTTGCCTGTTATTGGCTTAGAAAGCTCAATATTACAAACAATAGAAAAGATTAATGAAGGTAATTTGGGTTTAGCCATTGTTTTGGATGGTGCTCAAAACTTGTATGCAATCGTAACCGATGGAGATATAAGGCGAGCATTGGCATTAAGGCCATCAAATCAATTAGAATTAAAAGATGTTATGTCGTTTGATCCTAAAACGATTTTACCTAGCTCTAATTTAATTGAGGCCGAAAAAATACTTAATCAGCATCAAATTACTACTTTGTTAGTTGTTGAAAATAGAAAGCTCCTTGGTTCAATTCAAATATATGATATTATTAACTAAAAAAAAATTATAAATATCTCGTTTTAAGACAACAAATAAATGTGAAAATTCTATTATTTTTTTAGAAATTTGGTTTACTTTTAATTCATTTAAAATATATAATAATAAAAGATTACCTTTGATAAATAAAATGAGACATAATTTTTATCATAAATTCATTTTGATGGGTTTTTTACTTATTCTAGGCGTACTAAATAAGAAAAACTTAACCTTTTTTCAACTTTCAAAACAAGAAGTCAGCTTTTTATACACCAATAAAGTTTCATCTTTTAATTCAAATTCCAAACCAGAGTTTAGTTATTCTTTTTCATTTAATAAATAATCAATACTTTTGATACTTTATGCACCTAAAGTATTATTTTAATGGAATTATCACCTAGAGAAACCAAAAAAGTTACCACACACCGTTTGCAAGAGATGAAAAAGCGTGGAGAAAAAATTTCCATGTTAACTGCCTATGATTTTACGATGGCTGGTATATTAGATAAGGCAGGCATTGACGTGCTTTTGGTTGGCGACTCTGCATCAAACGTAATTGCTGGGCATGAAACTACCCTTCCTATCACTTTAGATCAAATGATTTACCATGCATCTTCGGTGGTTAGGGCTGTGGAAAGAGCTTTGGTTGTAGTCGATATTCCTTTTGGCTCTTATCAAGGCAATTCATCAGAAGCATTGCGTTCTGCAATTAGAATTATGAAAGAATCTGGTGCACATGCAGTGAAAGTAGAGGGTGGAAGCGAAATTAAAGAATCTGTACTTAGGATTTTAAGTGCTGGTGTGCCAGTTATGGGCCATTTAGGTTTAACTCCACAGTCTATTTATAAATTTGGAACTTACACTGTTAGAGCCAAAGAGGAAACAGAATCTTTAAAGCTTAT
>JAAFJZ010000235.1 GCA_013298205.1 Cytophagales bacterium | reverse complement strand
GCCTAATTTGAATGGAAAAGCTGAGAACTTTTACCTTAAAAATAAAAATGGAGATTGGGCTATAAACCTTGTTGGTGAATGGAAATACAATAACACCTTTGAAAAACGTATGCCTCCTTATTTTTTGCTCAACAGAATACCTTCTGTAATTTATAATGGAATGGTAAACCCCCTATTTTACAAACAAATATAGCGGGTGTGATTTGGTACCAAGGCGAAAGCAATGGAGGAGCAGGTACTGATTACCAAAAGCTATTTCCTGCAATGATACAAGATTGGCGTGTACGATTTCAGCAGGCGTATTTTCCATTTTTATTCGTTCAATTGGCAAATTATGGCACGCCCACTGAGCTCACAGAAAATACAGGTTGTCAGTTTTTAAGAGAAGCGCAAGATTTAACACTTCATTTGCCTCATACAGGAATGGCTACGGCTTTTGATTTAGGCAATGCCTACGATCCTCATCCTAAAAACAAGAAACCAGTAGGATACAGATTAGCTTTGCAAGCCTTAAATGTTGTTTATGAAAAAAAAGTAGATGCATCTGGGCCTCGTTTTCAATCTGTTACTTTTAGCTCTAACGAAGCAATTATCTCATTTGATTTTGCTGAAGAAATGAAAACAATTGACAATTTAAGTCCTAAAAGTTTTTGTTTGGCAGGTGAAGACCGTAAGTTTTATAAAGCCAAAGCCATTATTTCGGGGCAAACAATTATTTTGTCTTGCCCTGAAGTAGCAAATCCTAAGGCTGTGCGTTATGCTTGGGCGCAAAACCCTAACATTAACCTATATAATAAAGCGCAACTTCCTGCTTTGCCATTTAGAACAGATAATTGGTAAAAATTACACATTAATTATTTCACAAAAAAAACATGAAAACATACAATTGGGGAATTATCGGAACAGGTTTTATTGGGCAAAAATTGGCGGAAGCCTTGGCTTTTGTACCCCAATCGAAAGTATATGCTGTGGCTTCCCGCAATATAGAAACCGCCAACATTTTTGCAGAAAAGTATAATTGTAAAGCATATGGTACTTATGAAGAGCTGGCAAACGACCCAGAAGTAGATATAATACATATCGCTACGCCACATAATTTACATTGCGAAAATACCTTAATGTGTTTGAATAAAGGCAAGCATGTACTTTGTGAGAAACCTTTTGCCATAAATGGAAAAGAAGTGCGCAAAATGATAGATGCCGCCAAGGCAAACAATGTATTTTTGATGGATGCTCTATGGACTCGCTTCAACCCCAATATTATCAAAGTAAAAAAAATATTAGATTCAGGCATTTTAGGTAAAGTTACTTTACTCAAAACAGACTTTGGCGAACGCAAACCATACCATCCAGAAAATCGTTTTTTTAGCAAAGAACTTACAGGTGGCTCTTTGATTGATATGGGAATTTATCCCCTATTTGTATCTATCTTTATGTTGGGCAAACCTACTAAAATCACCGCTACAGCTGGAATTGGAAAAACAGGCGTAGATACCAATACAAGCTTTGTTCTTGGTTATGACGATGATAAGCTGGCGGTAATTAGCTCAAGCATAGTGGCAGATACCGAAAGTGCGGCTACTATTTATTGCGAAAAAGGTCATATTCACATGAGCCAATACATTTATGCGCCTGCCAAAATTAGCATTAAAATGCTTGATGGTGAAAGTGAAGACATTACAGAAAAACTTGTTGGCAATATTTATAACTATGAAGCTGTAGAGGTTATAGAATGTTTGGAAAAAGGTAAAATTCAAAGTGATAAAATGAGCTGGGAAGATACTTTAGTGATTATTGATTCGCTTGATGAAATCAGAAGACAAATCGGTTTGGTGTTTGATGCCCATGATTTGTAAAAAATATTCAGTTTTCAATTGTTTTTTAATTTATACATGCATTTGTAAAACAATTTTTTAAGTATGCATGTATTAGTTATCTATATCTAAAAATCAGAAAACAAGTTTTATTCTGATAATAAAATTAAATATATAATTAGTACTACACGTTACAACATTTTTATTAAATTGCGTTTAAATGATTAAAATATTGATAAATAATATCAAAATATTGAAACTAAAATCGCAGTATTTACTATTTTTAATTTTGGCTGGAAATATTGTTTTCGGTCAATCTTTGGTCTCTACTGAGTCTTTGCTTAGTAAAATTCAAACTAAGTATTCACAAAATATCACCAAATCATTTGGATTTATACAGATAAACACTGAATATAATCCAAATGGTCAGGTAATTGGTTCTACCACCTATTTTAAAGCCATTAAAATACCAAGCCAAATGCGTTGTGATTTTGGTCCACAAATCGGAAAAGATGGCTACCTTATCTCCCAAGGATTTGTTCATAATTTTAAAGAAGGAAGGACTACTACCAAAGAATATGACACAAAAAATAGCATGTTATTGCTTTATGATTTGCAAAGCCTAACTTCAAGTGTAACGATTTCTAAACTCACCAAAATGGGCTACAATGTAGCTTTATTTAGAGAAGATATTTGGAAAGGTCGCAATGTATATGTGATTGGTGCAGATGCAGGTGATATGAACTCTAATCAATTTTGGATAGATCAAGAAAATCTTTATTTAGTCAGAAATATTTTTACAGATAAAATTACAAATGAACAAACTGAATACCAATACCCAGAACATACCAAGATAGACGATGCTTGGCTAGAAACAGAAGTATTAATATTCAAAAACAATATAAAAGTAAGAAGAGAACGTTATACTGATTTAATCGGAAACCCTAAAACCCTAAAAGATAATCTTTTTATGCCAGAAAACTGGATTAGTGAACATTGGAGAAAAAAAACCCAATAGATAATCTATTCTTTGCTTGAATTACCTAGCCCACATAGCTTTATCAAGAAACAATAAAGAGATAGAAATAGGTAATTTTGTGGCAGACCACTTAAAAGGAATGAAAGTGGGGCTTTTTCCTGAAACCATTCAAAAAGGGATTTTTTTACATAGAAAAATAGATTCTTTTACCGACCAACATCCAATACTTTCTGAAGCAAGAAAACTTTTGGCTGTGTATTTTCATAAATATTCAGGCGTAATTTTAGATGTTTATTTTGACCATTTTTTATCTAAGCATTGGAATGATTTTTACCCCAACAGTTTAAGAGATTTCACAAACGATTTCTATCAAAGTGCAAAAGACTATAGGCACGTTTTTCCTGATTCAGCTAAAAAATTTTACCGCTTTATGGTGCAAAACGATGTTTTGTTTCGCTACCAAAACCTACAAGACCTAAAAAAAGTAATGGAAGGAATATCTAGGCGTACCTATCCCAACTCAGGAATAGAAAAAAGTACCGCATTTTTAATTGAAAATTTTGAATACTTTGAAAAATCTTTTCTTGAATTTTACCCACTCTTAATTACAGAATGCAATGATTTTTTAAATAATCAAGAAATATCTTCAAAACTCGTTTAAGAAAAGAATTTTTATTTGTTATTTTGGGGCTGAATGAATAAATGGCTCAATAAAATACCCCACGAGGGTTTGAGGATTCTTATAAAAGAAGCCCTAAAATATGGTGTAATAGGCTTTTTTAATACCCTATTTACTTATGCTATATTTTTCGCTTTGATCAACTACTGCAATGTACATTACAAAGTTGCCAACCCATTAACTTTCCTTATAGGATTTGTAATTAGTTTTTATTTTAATAGAAAATGGACATTCAAAAGCGAAAAATCAGTAAGAAGAGATAGTATTTTATTTAGTCTTATTTTTGCTGTATCATTTGGATGTCAATTTTGGCTCATTTCTTACCTTACTGAAGTACAAAAAATGAAACCCGAGTTGAGCCAAATTTTTGCTATGGTATTGTTTACTACCTTAAATTTTTCTGGTAACAAGCTCATCACATTCAAAAAAGCATCTTAAAATTCTTTTTTAGTTTCGATTCAATTACAACAACAAAATATATAATGTCTTCCAAATACTTTATTATTGACTTTGATAGCACTTTTACCCGAGTAGAAGCCTTAGATGAACTTTGTGAAGTTTCTCTAGCTGGAAAAGAGGAAAGAGAAAGCGTGCTTCACGAAATCAAAAGAATCACCGATTTGGGCATGGAAGGTCAAATTTCTTTGACCGAATCTTTAACCAAAAGATTGCAACTTTTAAATGCAAATAAAAAACATTTAGGTCTTGTTATCGAGCGTTTGAAAGATAAAGTTTCCACTTCTTTTATCAGAAATAAAAAATTCTTAGAATCTCATGCTGAGTTTATTTATATCATTTCCAATGGATTTAAAGAAATAATCGCTCCAGTGGTAACGGAATATGGTATTTTGGAAAACCAAATTTTTGCTAATGACTTTAAATATGACTCCAATGGGCAAATAATTGGTTTTGATGAGCAAAATTTATTGTGCAGCAATAAAGGCAAAGCAAAACAAATCAAGGCTTTAAAATTGGATGGCGAAATCTTAGTTTTAGGAGATGGTTATACCGATTATGAAATCAAAGAAGAAGGTGTAGCGCATAAATTTTTCGCTTTTACCGAAAATATAAGCCGAGATAGTGTTACCTCAAAAGCTGACCATATCACGCCAAGCTTAGATGAGTTTTTGTATATTAACAACCTGCCTCGTTCACAATCTTATCCCAAAAGCAGAATGAACGTGTTGCTTCTAGAAAACATTCACCCTGAAGCGGTAAAGATGTTTAAAAGCGAGGGTTATAATGTCGAAACGATAAAAGGAGCTTTGGATGAAGATGAATTGTGTGAAAAAATTAAAAACGTTTCCATTTTAGGTATTCGTTCTAAAACTACTGTTACCTCAAAAGTATTGGCAAATGCAGAAAAACTGATTTCTGTTGGTGCTTTTTGTATTGGCACCAATCAAATAGATTTGAAAGAATGCCAAAAAAGAGGAATTGCCGTTTTTA
>JAAFJZ010000234.1 GCA_013298205.1 Cytophagales bacterium | reverse complement strand
CAAAGGCTTTTCTCACACTTATTTTACCGTAACCTTCAGGTTTGGAATCGGTCATGGTTTTATCATAATATTTATGCTTACCTCGGTACGTATCTACTGTGTCGTCTATATTGAGGTTGGTATTTTCCAAAAGTGCCATCATACTTACCAGCTTGAAGGTAGAGCCCGGCTCAGTCAGTCCGTGATTTCCTACCGCATAGTTGTAGTTTTCGTTATAAAGTCCTGTTTTTTTGTCTTTCCCAAAATTTGCCATCGCCTTGATTTCACCCGTAGCCACTTCCATCAAAATCACACAACCATTATCGGCATCATGTTCCATGATATGGCTTTTCAAAGAGGCTTCCGCCACATCTTGCAGATTGACATCTATCGTAGTTTGTATGTCTATGCCATCATTAGGAGAGATTTCATTTTCATCATTCAAAGGTTTCCAAACCCCACCAGCCATTTTCCTAAACATAGCCTTGCCATCACTACCGCCCAATTGGGCATTAAAACTGTATTCCAATCCGGCACCTTGTCTATCTTCTGTCATGTAGCCTAGCGTACGCAAAGCCATTTGTGAAAACGGTTTAAATCGTTTGTCTATTTTGGTGAAAAGCACGCCACCTTTATATCTCCCTGTCCTGAAAATGGGCCAAGTTTTCATTTTTACCATTTCTTGGTAATTGATCATTTTGCGGTTTAGCACAATGTATTTCTTTTTATCATTGCGAGCCGAACGAATTTTACGCTTGTATTCAGCATAACTATAATCTTTGTAAAAATTTGATAACAACATACTTAAAGAGTCTATGCCTGCCAAATACACGCTATCGGCAGCAGTAGTTGGGTCGAAAGCTACTTTATAAAAAGGAAGAGATGTAGCCAAAAGACTGCCATTGTCTGAGTAAATATTGCCTCGTGTGGCAGGTACATTGCGTACTTGCAAGCCTACTTCATCGGCTTTTTTCCTCCATTTTTCTCCATTTAAGACTTGAATGCTCACCAGCCTCCATATGATGGCAAGAGAAAACAAGAACACCGCCAAAAAAGCGAGTCTTACTCTTAGCAATATGGATTTCTTGATGTTCATTAGTCGGTCGTAATTTTATAAGGAGGTTCCATGCTTTCTTTCAAGCCCATACTGGCTACTTTTCTTGCCACTTCTGATTGTTTACCTGCAAACATCATATCGGCTTTTTTGGTAATATAATCTGCTCTTAAATCTTCTACTTCTTGCTGAAGCTTATTGATTTTGCGAACCGATTTTTCTGCATAATGCGCATTGGCGATATAGAAAATGGCCATACAAGTAAAAAAGAATATTTTTGGAAAATACTGCACAGGAAGCCCATCAGCAAACACTTTATCCACATTAAAAAGACCATTTATCCAAGAAAAAATGCTGGATTTGGCTTCGTTTTGAGGTTCTTTATTTTTAAATGTATTTGCCATTGCATTAACGTTTAATACCGATCCTCATTTTTGCACTTCTTGCTCTAGGATTCCTGGCTATTTCCTCCTCAGTAGGAGTGAAAATTTTGTTGCCCAGCAAATCCATAGGTTTGATTTCATTTCCATAAAAATCTTTATCTACTTCCCCTTCAAATTTCCCTTTTTTCAAATAATTTTTCACCAATCTGTCTTCCAAAGAATGGTAGGCTATTACAACCAATCTCCCGCCTTTTTTCAAAATCGAACTTGTTTGTAGGAGCATTTCTTTAAGCACTTCTAGTTCTTGGTTTACTTCTATTCTCAAACCTTGAAAAAGCTGTGCCAATTGCTGATTGTCTTTTCCTTTTTTAAGTATCGGTCTTACCACTTCTATCAGTTCTCTGGTGGTATTGATGGTTTTTAAAGCCCTGGCACGTATGACAGTTGCTGCCCATTTTTGTGGATAATCAAGCTCTGAATAATCCTTGAAAATATGCAAGAGCTGCTTTTCACTGTATTCATTGATTACTTTTTTGGCTGTAAGCTCGCCATTTGTATCCATGCGCATATCCAAATCGCCTTCATAGCGAATAGAAAAACCTCTATCTCCTTCATCAAATTGATGTGAAGAAACGCCCAAATCGGCTAAAATCGCATCAACTTGTTTTTCGCCTTTGGCATAAATAAAATTGGAGAAGTAGCGAAAATTCCCTTCTATAAAATCAAATTTTTTATCTTCATTAGCCAAAGCATTAACTGTAGCTACATTTTTTTGTGCGGCTTCGTCTTGGTCAAAAGAATACAGTTTCCCTTTTTGCATAGACTTCATAATATAGGCAGAATGTCCGCCACCACCAAAGGTTAAATCTACATAAACGCCATTAGGCACAATTGCCATGGCTTCTACACTTTCTTCCAACAAAACGGGCGTATGGTAGGTACTCATTTTGCTTCAGTTTTGGTAGAAAGTAAATTTTCAGCTAAAATAGACAAATCTCTAGGATCGAAAATAGCCACTTTTTGGTATTCAGTAGGCTGCCAAAGCTCTATTTTGTTGAGTGCGCCTAAAAGTATAATATCAGAATCAAGATTTGCGTATTGTAGCCATAGTTTTGGAATCACAAACCTTCCTGCACTATCCAACTCTACATTAATAGAACGGCTACTAAAATTACGTATAAAATGTCTTACTTTTTCTTCATTGGTATTGAGTTTGAGGATTTCGGCTATTTTTTTATCCCATTCCTCTTTGGAGTAAATTTCTAGGCATTTTTCAAAGCCCATAAAAAGCACAATTTCCTGAATTTCACTTTCGGGCAAAACAATTTTGAGCCTTGCAGGTAGAGTAATTCTCCCTTTGGCATCTAGCTTTGTTTCGTAAAGTCCTGAAAAATAGTTCATTCCCAATTTTAATATTATTGCTTAGCAACATTAGCCTCAAAATTAAAAATATAAATGGGAAATCGCACCATTTTCCTCCACTTTTTTCCATTTTTGTTTATTATTTATGTTTTTGTTATAAAAATAATTAAAAATACCTCCAAATTGCAATCATAATCAAGCTCTATTCTTTGTTCGCCAAGCTTAGTGATACGCGATTTCTCTTCTTCTATTTTTTACGAAGAGATTGAGCCCAAACCAAGTTGTTGGCTTAATGACTTGAATCCGTGTTTTCATTTCTGAGCTTTTTTAATAGGTCATTGTTCCATAATTTTAAACCTTTACTTTCTTTTATAAACATATTTTTATTTCTTTTCTATTGAGCTAAATTGGTGTTTTAATAAGACTAACATCATATATTTTGTCTTCATTAATAATTAAGCCCAAAGCATTATTTTTTGACTAAAAATAAATTAAAAAGTGGTTTTAGAGCTTATAAATCAATAAGTTGCTTTTAAAATGCCATATCGATTTATTATCAAGGATATCATCTGCAATACTTAAATTTAAAAAAACAATAAAGCTCATTCTATCATTAATTTGAAATTCTGTTTGGTCATTTGAAAGATTAAAATAGAGTTGCAGTATTAAATTTTTAAACATCAAAACATAATCGTTTGGATTTTTTCCGCTAGCTTCTTTGGCATTTTGACTTATTTCTATTCAAGTAATTTATAAACAACTCAAAATCAATAAGTTTTTATCATTTTCCTAAAGAGTCTCCAAGTTTAGTAATTTTAGTTAATCAAAAGTCTTGGTAAAAAAAAACGTAATTTTTTCGTTTTAAGTCTGTTATATTTCAAATAAGTACTAAATTTAATATGCATATTGTCAATTGATTATAAAAATAATTCATGCTTTCTCTAATGAAATATTTTTAATTTTAGTTTTTAGAGATGGCCTAAAGTTCAGAATTCGGTTAATCTTGAAAATACTTTTAATGTTAGCATATTTAAAAATTTATTATTTATCAAATTTAAAGTATAAATTGCTTTTTAATTTTCTAAGTATATAGCTTTTCAATTGTTTCATTGTAAGATTCTTTTTAATAATTTATAAACAATTTTTAAAATACGCTTAAAAATTAACTGATTCTAAAAGTAAAATATACTTTAAACAAACCATTTCTATCGTTTATACATTAAATTATCAAAAGTTTACATGAAAAAAAACTTATTAATACTTATTTTTGCTTGTATAAGCTCCGCTCAAGCTCAAGTACAAATCAATGCTTCGGGTGGTTTCGATAATTTTATTGTAAACTACCCTGCTGCTATCGTTACGGCTCCCGATCCTGGTATGGAAATTACCTTCTTGTCAAACCAAAACATAACAGGTAGTGCCAAATTAAACCTCAATGGCACAGGACCTAAAATAATTTATAAAAACTATGACCAATTATTACAAACGAACGACATTAAAATTGGTCATTTTGTAAGGGTAATTTACGATGCTTCTGGAGGTGGTAAATGGCAAATGCTGAGTAGCAGTGCCAATCCAAGTGGAGCAAATTTTTGGTCAATCGCTGGCACCAACCTCA
This sequence comes from Cytophagales bacterium, assembly GCA_013298205.1. GTDB lineage: Bacteria > Bacteroidota > Bacteroidia > Cytophagales > UBA9547 > JAAFJZ01. The sequence continues at coordinate 530 of JAAFJZ010000234.1, read as the reverse complement.
GACCTATAGCCAATAACCAAAGCATACAAGTGCCAAGCATCACAGGGGCATATATGATAGGTTCGAATACAGGTTTGAGAATGAACGAAAACAATAGTGTATTTATTGGTAATCAAGCTGGCAATACAACTACTACAGGATCTGATAATATTTTTTATGGAATTCAAAGTGGATTAAATAATACTTCAGGATATCAAAATATATTTAATGGCTATCAAAGTGGTTTTAATAATAGTACTGGGAATAATAATATATTTAATGGCTTTCAAAGTGGTTATTACAATACTGCTGGAAATAATAATATTTTCATTGGATATTATAGTGGTGTTGGTAACACTACAGGATCTGGAAATATTTTTAATGGCTATAATAGTGGTTCTATTAACACCATTGGAAATAATAACATAGCCATAGGAAATGGAGCAGATTTTGCTGCTAATAACTACACCAATGCCATTGCTATAGGTATTAGCACTATCGCCACAGGTTCTAACCAAGCCATAATTGGAAACGCAATTACAGGACTGGGG
>JAAFJZ010000233.1 GCA_013298205.1 Cytophagales bacterium | reverse complement strand
TAATAAAGCTGAAATAATAAATTCTGAAAAAAATATTCAAGAAGAGCCAGAACGAATTTCTAAACCAACTTTAAATGTTGAGAAATTTAAGAATGTGCTTTTATATATACTCGAAAAATGCGCAGGAAAACCCAATGTAGGCGAAACGGTTTTGTACAAATTACTGTATTTTTCAGATTTTAATCACTATGAGCTATATGAAGAACATTTGACAGGTGCTCAGTACAAAAAACTTCCCTATGGCCCAGTTCCTCAAAAAATGGATGCTATAGTTCAATCTATGATAGAAGAAAAGCAAATACAAAGGGTTAAAACCGAATACAATGGCTTTGCACAAACGAGGTATTTGCCACTCAAAAAGGCCAATTTAACCCAATTTTTAGCTAGTGAAAAAGAAGTTATCGATAAGGTAATTGAGCAAATGGGTGATTGGACAGCTAGTGCAATTAGCGAATATTCTCATAAAGATTTACCATGGAAAGTAACTGAAGATAGAAAGGAAATTAATTACAACTTAGCATTTTATCGAGAAAAGCCCTATACCTTAAGGGTGTATGATGAATTTGAAAATGAAATCTAAATGATTGACTTTCTTACTTTAACCGAATTTGATAAAGACTTAAAGCAACTTTTAAAAAAATACAGAAGCTTAAACTCTGATTTAGAAGTAATTAAAGCAATTTTAAAGTTTGCACCTTATCCTCATCCGCCATTTAGCTTTCAAATTGACAATTTAAAAAGGACAACTTGTGTAATCAAAGTAAAAAAAATAGCTTGTGATAACCTCAAAGGCAGGGGAGTAAACTCTGGTTTAAGATTGGTTTACGCTTATTTTGAGAAAGAAAGAAAAATCGTTTTTGTGGAATTGTACCATAAAAACGACAAAGAGAATGAAGACAGACAAAGAATTATAGACAACTTTGAATAAATTAAATCAACTATTTTCTACATTTTTTATCACTTGGGTAAAAGCCTATCAGTTGGTTATTTCACCCTATTGTCCTAACGCTTGTAGGTACTCCCCTACTTGCTCACAATTCATGATAGAATCTATTCAAAAAAAAGGCGTTTTTTGGGGAATACTAAACGGTTTGAAAAGGTTATCTACTTGCCATCCTTGGGGCGGGAGTGGTTACGATCCAGTTCGCACCCATATAAAAAAGACAAGACCAGCCAAAAATAAGTCTAAATAAAATAGTAAATCCCACTCAAAAACCAAAACCAGAAGAGCAAGGTTTTCTTCCAAATTTAGGTTTAGTTTTTCAAAAAGGTTAAGAAAAGAATTTAGATTTTTGGTTGTTTTCATTAAATGAAATGTTAAAAAAAACAGAAATATTTATTTATTTTTCGTATTTCTCTAAAAACACATTATTTTTGAGATAGAAATTTATTCCCTAAGCAATGATTCATAAATCAGTAGAAGTATTTTTGCCCGAGGTAAAAGCATTATTAATAAAACATAAAGTTATAAATGCTTATTTTTTTGGATCAGTAGTAACGGATCAATTTAACTCCAAAAGTGATATTGATTTAATGATTACTTATTTAGATTATTCAAAGCCCTTAGAAGTAGGGCAAAGTATTTGGGACTTAGAAGATGAATTAGAAATGTTAACCTCTCGAAAAATAGATTTACTTACAGAACTGTCTTTAAAAAACCCATATTTAATCTAGGAAATAAACAATACAAAACAGCTTATTTATGAAGCTGAAGATTAATAAGTATCTTGCCGATATTCAACAACGCATTCAATTATCAGTTCAATTCATCTGCTCGAATTCCTTTATCAGTCATTTTTAAGGTACAGCACCAATGCAAAGGATCATGCTGAAAAAACAAAATCATGTTTTCTTTTAGGGCTCTTTGCAGAAAAGCCTCTTTTTCCCTCATCGCTTCCAATGCTTGAATATCATAAGCAGCCAAATAGGATAATGGAATATGCCAAACAGAAGGAATCAAATCTGCCACAAACGCCAAACTATCTTCCCCATTTTTCAAAACAGGAATCATCTGCCCTATTGTGTGTCCATTACTCATAAATACTTCAATATCAAGCTCTTCTATATAATTTTGACTGACTAATTTTAGCTTTCCTGATTGCTCAATAGGGAGAATATTTTCAGCCATAAAACTTACTTTTTCTCTTGCATTGGGATTTTTAGCGTGACTCCAATGGCTTTCGCTCACCCAATAATTTGCTTTAGGAAAAGTTTCTAAGATTTTGCCTTCATTATTTTTATAAAATGCACCTCCACAGTGATCAAAGTGCAAATGTGTAAAAAATACATCTGTAATTTCACTTGGCATTATATTTTGATTTGACAAAGAATGGAGCAAATTTTCTGTCGTGTCTAGCTTAAAATGCTTTAAAAATTCAGGACTTTGTTTTGTACCCATTCCCGTGTCTATCAAGATTTTCTTATGGTCAAACTCTACCAACAAACACCTCATTTCCCATGAGCAAAGATTAGTTTCGTCAGCAGGATTGAGTTTATTCCAAATGGATTTGGGAACCACGCCAAACATTGCTCCTCCATCTAGTTTGAATATACCGCTTGAAAGGGAAGTGATTTTCTTTGTTTTCATTGCTTACAAAAAATGCTTGCTAAACATTTATTTAACAAGCATTTAATTTTACAAAACGACAGTTTGCTGTCTTTCTGGTCCAGTGGAAACGAGAGTAATCTTCAAACTCAGTTCTTTCTCAATAAAGGAAATATAGTCTGCAAAAGCTTTAGGGAAATCTGAGTATTTTTTTGCGTTTTTAAGATTTGATTTCCAGCCATTTAAGCTCACAAAAACGGGTTCTTGAATTTCAGTTTGCAAATCGAATGGCAAATAATCTACTTTACTTCCATCTTTTAAAATATAATGGGTACATATTTTTACGGTTTCAAAATCGTCAAGTACATCGGCTTTCATCATCAAAAGTTCTGAAACGCCATTTATCATAATTGCATATTTTAAAGCGGGTATGTCGAGCCATCCACATCTTCTAGGTCTGCCCGTAGTAGAGCCAAATTCATTTCCTACTTTTCGCATCATTTCGCCCGTAGCGTCATTGAGCTCAGTTGGGAATGGACCAGAACCTACTCTGGTGCAATAAGCTTTGAAAATACCATATACTTTCCCTATGTTTTTGGGTGCAACTCCCAATCCCGTGCAAGCGCCTGCCGTCATGGTATTGGATGAAGTTACAAAAGGATAAGAACCAAAATCTATATCTAAAAGCGAACCTTGCGCACCTTCAGCTAGAATTTTTTTATTATCTAAAATGTCTTTATTGATTTGAAACTCTCCATCTACTAGGTTGAAATCCTTTAAAAAAGCAATTGCGTCAAAGAAATTTTTTTCGAGTGGCTCAAGTTCAAACGCAAAATGGAGATTATTTAATTGTGTAATATGTTGGTTTACAAGATTTTGGTATCTTTCTTTAAAGTCTGGTCTGATAATATCTCCCAAACGCATTCCTTGTCTGGCGATTTTGTCAGCATAAGCAGGTCCAATTCCTTTTAATGTTGAGCCGATTTTATTGTCAGCTTTAGATTTTTCAAAGGCGGCATCTAGCAAACGATGCGTAGGCAAAATAATTTGGGTTCTTTTATAAAGATAAAGATTTTTTTTGAAATCAATATTGAATTTTTCAAGCGCATTGATTTCTTTCCTGAAAATAACAGGGTCTAGCACGACACCATTCCCGATATAATTTTTAATATTTGAGCGAAATATTCCAGAAGGAATTTGGTGTAAAACGTGTTTGATTCCATCAAATTCTAAAGTATGACCTGCATTTGGACCTCCTTGAAATCTAGCCACTACATCGTAACTTGGTGAAAGAAAGTCCACTATTTTCCCTTTTCCTTCGTCTCCCCACTGAAGACCAAGTAGTACATCTACTGCCATTTAGGTATTTTAATTAATTGAATGATTGTGTGTTGAGCGTTTTGATTTTGAAAAAATAAAAACTTTATAATGATTAAATTTTGAATAATTTTTCAGCTTGATTTTCGTTTTCTACAATCTGAAATATCGTATTAAGCTTGGTGATGGTCATAATTTTAACCACTTGTTCTGAAGGATTTATAAGCACAAGCGTACCTATAGCATTTTTAAACTTGGTATGAATTGTGATGAGCATACCTATACCTGTACTATTGAGATACCTTACATTGGATAAATCAATCATCCCATTTTTGCCTCCATTGATTATAAAATGGTTAATGTCTTCTATTAAATCCAGTGAAACAGAGTCTCCTAAAATATCTCCATCTATTTTTACTGACAAGATATTTGATTTCTGTTTTTCTATTTGGTAAATCATGCTTAATTAAAATAGGAATAAATATTTATTTTTTATTTTCACAATTGGTTTTTGTGCAATTTCCGTACAAAATTAAGGAATGATGCACAATTTCAAAGTTTAATGTTTCTCCAGCTAATTTTTGAATATTATAAATTCTAGGGTCGCAAAACTCTAGTACTTTATGACATTCGGTACAAATCAAATGGTCATGCTGACGAAAGCCATAAGATTTTTCATATTGTGCGAGATTATTTCCAAATTGATGTTTAGTTACCAAATCACAATCTACCAAGATGTCGAGCGTATTGTAAACAGTAGCTCTACTTACTTGGTAGTTTCTGTTTTTCATATAGATATACAAAGACTCCACATCAAAATGCCCTTCTCGACTATAAATTTCTTCCAAAATTGCGAATCTTTCAGGTGTTTTTCGTAGCTCTTTTCTTTCTAAATAAGCGGTAAATATTCTTTTTACCTCCTCATATAGTTTTGGATTTAAACTCATTTTTTCTTTTAAAATAAAATGCTTAATCTATACAAATTCATATTTAGGATAATCATGTTTAAGCTTGAAATAAAGGAAAATCCCTCATCCAAAGATTAATTTCTTTTCTGATTCCTAAAATAATTGA
>JAAFJZ010000232.1 GCA_013298205.1 Cytophagales bacterium | reverse complement strand
CGTCTGCAATATCAATAGAAAGTATTTCGTAAGCAGTACCTGAATCTAAACCTTTAGAAAGTACAAGCTTAGAAATTTTATCAGGATTTTCTAAAACTTCTTTATGTGAAATAGAAGAACCAATAGATGTAACTATGCCTTCTCCTACCCTAGCCAAAATAGTTTCCTCACCTGCACCACCTACAAGCTGAGAAATATTTACCCTTACGGTTACCAATGCTTTTGCTATAAGTTGGATTCCGTCTTGTGCCACTGCAGCAACATTTGGGGTTTGAATCACACGAGGATTTACTGAAATCTGAACTGCTTCAAACACATCTCTACCAGCCAAATCAATAGCTGCAGCTTGTTTAAATGAAAGATTAATATTTGCCATGTGGGCAGAAATCAACGCTTTAATTACTGTAGGAACATTTCCACCTGCCAAATAATGTGTTTCCAAATCATTAGCCGTAATATTTAGTCCTGCTTTAGTTGCAGTAATTAAAGATTCTACAACAATACGTGGAGGTACTTTTCTGATTCGCATAAAAACCAAATCAAACAGACCTACTTTCACACCAGAAAATAGTGCTGTTATCCAGAGATTTATCGGGACAAAGTACATAAAAACAAAGAAAAGTATAATGGATGAACCAAATACCGCTAGATAAAATGCCATAATTTTAAAATTGTTAAATTAATTTATTAAAAACAAAGGTAACGTTTTTAAAGCCATATGAAAGAGTTTGAAGTTTTTTTTTACATATTACAAACAAATTTCATACAACTTTTTTGAAAAATATTTTTTTTAAAATTGTATTGTATAATAAAAGCCAAAAGTTAATAACAAGTTAAATCTAATTTTTATTCTATTTTAACTTTGAATAAAATTTGCAAATTCTTCATTTTTTAAAAGAGAAATTGCATTTATTGTTATTTCAAGACTTTATTTTTTTAAAGTTAATGTTTCTAGAAAAATTTTTATTTTTTATTTTGACATTACAAAGCTAATTTTGAAATAAAAAACTAAAACAAAAAAATTTGTTATTTACTTATCCTTCCTTTTTATGGGGACTCTTATTTGTCTTTGTTCCGATAATATTACATTTATTTGATTTTTACAGAGTAAAAAAAATTTATTTTACGAGGGTAAATCTTCTTTCACAAATCGAGCAACAAACCTCTAAAATATCTAAACTAAGAAATTTATTGGTATTATTAGCTAGGATTTTGTTTATAATATTTTTGGTTTTGGCATTTGCACAACCTTTTAATGCAGATGATAAATTAAAAAATGAGCTTAACTCTATTGAATTATGCCAAATATTTATTGACAATTCTGGAAGCATGCAAGCTATGACTTCAAATGAAAATGGTTTGTCTTCAGCAATAAATGAAGCAATTCAAATAACAGAAAGACTACCGAATCAAACAAAGTACAAAATTTTATCTTTAGATTCAGATCATTTATCATCCTCTATTTTAGATAAAGAAGAGGCCAAACAAAAAATAGCCTCTATTGGTTTTAGTTCTAATTTTATAAGTATGGAAGACATGCTTATAAAAATGAATAGGATCAGCAACAAAACAAATGGTATAGTACAAAACTTTATTATTTCTGATTTTCAACGTTCTACATTAGGAAAAATAAACTCAACACTTTCAGATTCAAGTAATAAAAACGTTAATTGGATACTTTTACCAATCAAAACACAGAATGTAAACAACATTTCTATTGATAGCGTTTATTTTAGTACACCTGTAATTAAAAAAAAATCAAAAGTTAGTTGTTGTGTAAAAATTAAAAATAATAATAAGATAGAAAAAGCTCAAACTCAGGTAGAACTTTTATTAAAAGATGCTCAACAAGGTATAGTAAGTGTAGAACTTCCAGCAGGTGGAAAAAAAGACGTATTTTTTGATTTTAATTTTGTTGACACAGCTTCTACACCTTTAACTGTAAAAATATCAGATCCTAGCGTTAAATTTGACAATCAATATTATGCGATAGCTCGTCCAGTTAAAAACATAAGAATAGCCATAGTTAGTTTTAACAAAGAAACACCAATTCAAAAAGCATTTGGAGATCAACAACTTTTTGAAATATCCATTTCTAGTCCTTTATCTTTAAATTATGAAAATGTTTTTGAGGCTGACTTAATTATTTTAGATGGTTTTGATTTATTTAGTGTAGAGATTTTAAAGTCTATTTCAGAAAACAAGAAGCAAAATTCGTCTCTACTTATTTTTCCCTCTGAGAATCCCAAAGATGTTAATTTAGATAAAATTAAAAATATTAATGAGAATATTACTTTAAAAAGAATTGAAATTGACAGTTTGATCAAAGATATTATTATCTCTCCAAAAATGTCAGATCCATTTTTTGATGGTGTCTTCGACAAAATAGACCCAAATGTTGAGATGCCATTTTTTAAAGCTAATATTGAAATTTTAAGCCCAACTATTACAATTCTAAAAACAAAAAATGGGTTGAAATCTTTTGTTGATGTTCCAAACCATAATAATCATAATTGGATATCTTTTGGTAGTACCAATAACATTGAGAATGGGTGGATTTCTGATGCACTTTTTGTTGCTTGTCTTTATAAATGTGCTTTTTTTAGTTTAAATAATCACAATCAAAATTCGTTTTATATCAACAATTCTAGCCATATTTTTGATTTAAATACTGGTATAGACACTAAGTCTGTTTTTAAATTAAAAAATAAAGAGAATGAATGGATACCACAATGGCAAATTCAGAATGATAAATTAATTTTCACTTTACCTACTCAGTCTTTAAATCCTGGAATATATCAATTGGAATCAGGGAAACAAAAAATCGATATTATTGCTTTTAATACATCACCATTAGAATCTAATTTAGAAAAATTAGAAAAAGAAGAAATTAAAACCATAATACAAAACTACAAAAATGTGAGATTAGAAGATGAAAACTTAACAAATTTGAACTATTCTGTAAGTAATTCGAATTCTAAAAATTTTTCATTTTGGAAAATTTTAATCATATTGTCTCTAATCATGCTTATGTTAGAGATTTTAATTATTAGATTTTGGTCAAAATGATTAATCTATGAATTAAATCCACCAATTATTTTAATTTTTGTACTATTAAGTCTCTAATCCATTAACAAAATCCCAATTTATATCAAATGAAATATAATCATTCTTTTCTGGTAAAAAGCTAGCCAAAGTTTGAATAAAAATATTTTTTAATCCAAAAAAATCTATTTTGATAATATAAGATTCTTGAAATCTAGTTTTGGAAATAATTTGAGCAGAATATAGACCATTTTTAAGTATTTGAAAGCTTTCATTTTTAAAAAGTAATTCATTGAATTTATTTAAACTTGAAGGCATTATTTTTTTTAATTCACTATTGATTAGCAAAATATTTCTATAACCTAAAATTTGAGCAGTATATTTTAACCTTGGGCGATTAAAAATAGTTTGAGAATCACCTGTTTCAATAATTTTACCATCTTTAATAATCCAAACTTCATCTGCACACGCACTCGCATCATTTGGGTCATGTGTAACAAAAACAGCCGTTTGATTGCTTTCTTTGAGGGCATGAAAAATATCTTCTTTTAGTTTCTCTTTAAGCATAAAATCTACTTGACTAAACGGTTCATCCATCAAAATTATTTCAGGCTCAGATGCCAAAGCTACCGCCAAAGCTACCCGTTGTTGTTGACCGCCAGAAAGTTCTTTAGGCTGCCTTTGAGAAAAATAGGTTAAATTCATAATTGAAAGCAATTGAGCTAATCTTTTTTCTTTATAAACATCTTCAAAGCCTAATAATGCTCTTTTAATATTTTTTTCAATACTTATAGATGGGCTTAAATCAAAATTTTGATTTACCATTTTTATGTCAGGATGCCCAGCTACCAAAAGGTTTCCTACATGTTTTACTGGTTTGTTATTTAAAAATACGCCACCAGAATCTGGCAAAATTTGACCACCTAAACATTTTAAAAGAGTAGATTTACCACTTCCACTTTCACCTAAAATAGCTATAATCTTTCCTTTTTCAATTTGGGTGTTTAAGTTTCTTAAAACTGGTTTTCCAGTTTGATAAGATTTATAAAGAGCGTGAGTTCTTAGCAATTTATTTGGTTTTATTGTTGATAACAAAAAATTCTAGCTTAAGTTGTTATATTGGTAGTAAAATTAAGTTATTAAGAATTTAGTGTTGTGAAATTTGGATTTCTTTTTTGCTAATTTTAATTTTCTTATAACTTATAATATATCAAAACTAATTTTTACTTTTGAATTCTTAAAAGATTTAAAATCTCGATTCATATTTATGTTTGAATTTATAAACTGGAACGTAAACCCAGAAATTTTCCATATAGGTCCCCTTGTTATACGCTGGTATGGTTTTTTTTTCGCAACGGGTTTCTTTATTGGCCAACAAATTATGATTTGGATTTACAAACAAGAATCAAAACCAATAAAAGATACTGAAGAATTAACAATTTATATGTTGGTTGCTACTGTATTGGGTGCAAGATTGGGACATTGTTTTTTTTATGAGCCTGAATATTATCTAGCTAATCCTATTGATATTATCAAAATTTGGGAAGGTGGCTTGGCTAGTCATGGTGCTACAGTGGGTATATTATCTTCAATTTATTTTTATTCTAGAAAACATCCTGACCAAAGTTATTTATGGATCTTAGATAGAATGGTGATTGTCATAGCTTTAGGAGGTGCATTTATTCGTTTTGGAAATCTAATGAATTCTGAAATTGTTGGCATACCAACTAATTTGCCTTGGGGATTTATTTTTGAAAGAAATTATTCAATGGATGGTTATCCTGAAAATTTTGCCCGACATCCAGCACAATTATATGAATCGTTTTCATGTTTAATTTTATTTTCTTGCTTATTTGCTATTTACCTTCATTACAAATCCAAATTACCTGAAGGAAGAATATTTGGTATTTTTTTAATTACTCTT
>JAAFJZ010000231.1 GCA_013298205.1 Cytophagales bacterium | reverse complement strand
GAGCTGCTGCTGCTGGCTCGATTCCGTAATCATCTTTTAAAATTTGTGCTAGTTCGTTTACTTCTTTTACGCTTAAGTTTACTAATTGCTCAGCGAATGTTTTTAAATCTGCCATTTTGTTTTTTTTAATTTAATTTGTTAATTGTTTCTTTCTGATAAAGTTTTTACCAAACCAGCAAGTTTGTGATTGCCACTTTGTAAAGCTGAAATAACGTTCTTCGCTGGTGATTGTAACATGAAAATAATATCAGCGATGAGTTCGTTTTTAGACTTGAGATGCACGAGTGCGTCAAGACTTTCTTCTCCAAAAAAGAAGGCCCCTTGGATGGAAGCTCCTTTGAGTAAAGGTTTTACATTTCCTTCATTTTTGAAATCTTTAAGTAATTTTGCTGGCTCTTTTGCAGATTCCCCTGCAAATAAAATACCTGAAAATCCTTTTAATACTTTATCTGTAAATTCTACATAATCAGGATTTACACTTTCTAATGCTTTTGCGATTAAAGTGTTTTTAACAACTTTATATTCTACTCCTCTTTCAAAGCATAATTTTCTAAACTTATTCACTTGACCTACTGTCATTGAAGTAGCATCTGTGATGTAGAAATTGTCGTTAGTTTTGAACTTAGTAACAAGCTCACCTACGATTTGATGTTTTTTTTCTCTTAACATTACTTGGGATTATTAAATTCCTGCAACTGTACTTTTATCAATCTCAACAGAAGGTCCCATAGTACTGGACATATAAATTGTTTTGAAATAAGCACCTTTTGAAGAAGATGGTTTTAATTTTACTATCGTTTGGATTAATTCATTCGCATTTTCAGCCAATTTATCAGCAGAAAAAGATACTTTTCCTATGCTTGCATGAATAATACCCGTTTTATCAACTTTGAAATCAATTTTACCTGCTTTCACTTCTTTTACAGCTTTACCTACTTCTAGGGTAACGGTACCTGATTTAGGGTTAGGCATCAAACCTCTTGGTCCTAATACTCTACCTAACTTACCTAATTTCGCCATAATAGCTGGCATTGTAATAATTACATCTACATCTGTCCAACCAGCTTCGATTTTTTTCAAATAATCATCTAAGCCTACATAATCAGCTCCTGCTTCAGTTGCTTCAGCTTCTTTATCTGGCGTACATAACACCAACACTTTCAATGTTTTACCTGTTCCATGAGGTAGAGCTACTGTACCTCTAACCATTTGGTCAGCTTTTCTTGGATCTACGCCTAATCTGATATCTACATCAACAGAAGAATCAAACTTTGTTGTTGAAATTTCTTTAGTTACTTTAGAGGCATCAATGAAAGTATAAACTTTATTTGGAGTTAGCTTTGATAAAGCTAATTTTCTTTTCTTTGTTAATTTTGACATGGTTATAATAATTAGAAAGGTTTCTGACCTGTTACATTGATTCCCAAACTTCTCGCAGTACCTGCTATCATAGACATAGCTGATTCTATTTTAACTGTGTTCAAATCTGGCATTTTTTTCTCAGCGATAGTTTTTACTTGAGCCCATGAAACTGACCCTACTTTAACCCTATTTGGCTCAGCAGATCCTAATTTAATACCTGCAGCTTCTACCAATAGTATAGACGCTGGTGGGGTTTTAATTACAAAATCAAATGATTTATCAGTGTAATAAGTGATAAGAACTGGTAAAACTACTCCTGCTTGGTCTTGTGTTCTAGCATTAAATTGTTTGCAGAACTCCATGATATTCAAACCTTTACTACCTAATGCTGGTCCAATTGGAGGGGCAGGATTTGCAGCACCACCCTTAACTTGCAACTTTACGAAACCAACTACTTCTTTTGCCATTTTCTAAATTGTTATGATTGTTTTTCTACTTGGGTAAAATTTAATTCTACGGGCGTATTTCGTCCGAATATTTTTACCATTACGTTTAATTTTTTCTTTTCTTCAAATATCTCTTCGATACTTCCTGTAAATCCATTGAACGGGCCATCTATCACCTTAAGTGTTTCACCTAAAATAAAAGAGACCTCTAGCTTCTCTTCTACAGTGTTGCCTTCATCTACTTTACCTAAAATTCTATTAATCTCTGTTTGTCTAAGAGGGATTGGAACTTTTGATGTTCCTTCTGCCATACTTAAAAAACCTATTACTCCAGGTGCACTAGTAATAATATGAGAAACTTCTCCATGGTTTAAATCAGCTGAAATTATTATGTAACCAGGAAAAAAACTTTTCTCTCTCAATTTTTTTTTGCCATTTCTCATTTGATAAACCTTTTCAGAGGGTATCAAAATTTGAGGAACAAAATCAGAAAGCTTTTGTCTGCTAATTTCAGTTTCAAGAAAAACTTTTACTTTTCTCTCCTGACCAGATACAGCTCTAACAACATACCATTTTAAATCATTCATTTTAATATGATTTATAAAGCCAAGAAAGAACATTTTTGAACACAAAATCTACTCCACCTATCATCACTGCAAATATGAGTGAAGCTACCAAAACAACTATTGTGCTATTTTGTAGGCTAGAATAACTTGGCCAAGATACTTTAGTCAATAACTCTGTATATGACTCTTTTATAAATGATGTAATTTCTTTCATAGTTTTAATATGTGCACGGATGGCAGGACTTGAACCTACAACCTTCGGTTTTGGAGACCGCGACTCTACCAATTGAGCTACACCCGTATTTTTTCTAAAATGGGATGCAAAATTACTAATAATTTCTTAAAAACAAATAGGGTACACTTATTTATTTAAGTGTACCCTATATATTTTCAGGAAATTATTTTAGAATTTCAGTTACTTGTCCAGCACCTACTGTTCTACCACCTTCTCTAATTGCAAATCTTAAACCTTTTTCCATGGCTACAGAGTTGATTAGTTTTACAGTTACTGTAACGTTATCACCTGGCATAACCATTTCTACGCCTTCAGCAAGTTCAATTTCACCAGTAACGTCTGTGGTTCTCATGTAAAATTGAGGTCTGTATTTGTTAAAGAATGGTGTATGACGACCACCCTCTTCTTTTGATAAAACGTAAACTTCAGCTTTGAATTCTGTGTGTGGTTTTACTGAACCTGGTTTACAAATAACCATACCTCTACGTATGTTTTCTTTGTCAATACCTCTCAATAACAAACCTACGTTATCACCAGCTTCTCCTCTATCTAATAATTTTCTAAACATTTCTACACCAGTACAAGTAGATTTTAAACCTTCTGCACCCATACCGATAATGTCAAGAGAATCTCCAACGTTTACAATCCCTCTTTCGATACGACCTGTTGCTACAGTACCTCTACCTGTGATAGAGAAAACATCTTCAACTGGCATTAAGAATGGAAGTTCAACAAGTCTTTTTGGAATTGGAATAAATGAATCTACTTTATCCATCAATTCTTCAATAGTTTTTACCCATTTAGCATCGTCATTCAAACCTCCAAGAGCGGAACCTCTTACTACAGGGATATCATCTCCAGGGTATTCATAGAAGCTTAAAAGTTCTCTGATTTCCATTTCTACTAGATCCAATAATTCTGGATCATCTACTAAATCTACTTTGTTCATAAAAACTACAAGAGCTGGAACACCTACCTGACGAGCAAGAAGTATATGCTCTCTAGTTTGTGGCATAGGACCATCAGTAGCAGCCACCACGATAATCGCTCCGTCCATTTGAGCAGCTCCCGTTACCATGTTTTTAACATAATCTGCGTGACCTGGACAATCTACGTGTGCATAGTGTCTGTTTTTTGTTTGATACTCTACGTGAGAAGTATTGATTGTTATACCTCTTTCTCTTTCTTCTGGAGCATTATCAATTGATGAAAAATCTCTTACTTGAACAGAAGGGTCATTTTTTGCTAAAACTTTAGTAATAGCAGCTGTTAGTGTTGTTTTACCATGATCCACGTGACCAATAGTACCTACGTTTACGTGTGGTTTCGAGCGATCAAAATTCTCTTTTGCCATGTTAGTTGTTTTTAACTTGTTTATTTTATTATTTATATTCGTTTGTAATCAATGAGCCGATGACGGGAATTGAACCCGTGACCTCTTCCTTACCAAGGAAGTACTCTACCCCTGAGCTACATAGGCAGTATTAATTGCTCAGTTTTGTAAATCTTTTTTTACAAACTTGAGCGGGAGACGAGATTCGAACCCGCGACCTATAGCTTGGAAGGCTATCGCTCTACCAACTGAGCTACTCCCGCAATTTATTGGTAATCACCTACTTAAAATATAAATAAAAAACTATAAATGTGGGGAGTGATGGATTCGAACCACCGAAGACATAAGTCAGCAGATTTACAGTCTGATCCATTTGGCCACTCTGGAAACTCCCCCTTTGTTAGTATTTACTTACTCTAAATTGGAGTGCAAATGTATAACTATTTTTTTATCTTTACAAAAAGTTAAAAAAATATTTTAAAACTTTTGTAATATTATTGAAACCTTGGCAAAATTCATCTTAAATCTGATATCTTACAAACTTAATTGTCTTTACAATTGGGGTAAAAATTCTTTCGTAAGTAGTTTTGATTCCATATACCAAGGCTTCGTGTTCTGAATTGTAAACATCCCATGTCATGGCTTCCACATTCAAATTTTGGCTAGCTATTACATCTAAGGTATATTGAAATAGGTCAGTATTGTCGGTTTTAAAGTTAATAAAACTTCCTTTGGGCATAATTTGCCTGTAAAAATCTAAATATTTAGGACTTGTTAGTCTTCTTAATTCTTGTTTTTCTTTAGGTCTGGGGTCTGGAAAAGTAATCCAAAGTTCTGAAATTTCATTTTCACCAAAATGATTGAGCAAAAAATCTGCATTGGTTCTCAAAAGAGCAACATTTTCTAGACTTTCATGGATTGCTTCGGTGCTGGCTTTCCACATCCTTGCTCCCTTAATGTCTATTCCTATAAAATTTCTATCTTTATGCAATCTTGCTAGGCCTATCGTATATTCTCCTCTCCCACAACCCAGCTC
>JAAFJZ010000230.1 GCA_013298205.1 Cytophagales bacterium | reverse complement strand
TTCTCTTAGCCCATTTTGCCAAATACAGTAAGGTATTTCCACCACCACAGCCAATATCTGCTAAAGTATATTTTTTGTTTTTCTCTAGCTTGAAAGATTTCAAGCCTTTTAAGGTTACCGCATGCCCACCCAAATAGGTATTGATAAAATGTAATTCTCGCAAATTTGTAGCCAAGTCTTCTTTAGGAATATGGTCTTTATCCAAAAGTTCTAGCTTATATGAGCGATTTTGAAACATGGCTATTATTATAAAATTTCAAGCAAAAAAGCTTCTAATGTAAGTCCTGGCCCAAAACCCATAGCCATCGTATTTCCTTTTTTTTGCGAATTTTGTAATAAAGTTTTCAAAACAAAAAAGATAGAAACGGAAGACATATTTCCATATTTTTCCAAAACTTCAAAACTCACTTGTAAGTCTTCTTTTTTGGCTAAACCTGCTTCTATTACACTTTCGATTATCTTTTTTCCTCCTGGATGTATCGCCCAATATTGCACTTGCTCAAAAATAGTTTTGTATTTTTGCTGCGCTAATTCTTTTAAATGTGTAGAAATTTTGCTAGGCACATAAACAGAAAGATTCATTTTAAAGCCACTTGGTTCGATATTCCACGCCATGTCTGATAAGGAGTTTTCCAAAAATTCAGAAAACGCTTTGAGTAATTTTATCTTTTTGGGTGCTTCACTTTGTTCTCCTACGACCAAAACCGCAGCTGCACCATCTGAAAAGAGCGATTGAGCGGCAAGGGTTTCTTTATCTGTTTGGGTATCAAAATGTAATGTACAAAGCTCCACGCTTACGATTAAAACCTGTGCATTGGGCATAGATTTACAAATATGATTCGCTTGTTTGAGCGCAATAAAACCAGCATAGCAACCCAAAAAATTGATTGAAAGTCTTTCTACTGAAGTATTTAGATTTAATGCTTTTATCAAACCCAAATCCCAAGCTGGTGCACTCATGCCTGTACATGAAACTGTAATTAAATGCGTGATTTCATCTTGATTAATTCCTTCAAGGCATTTTTGTGCTGCGTTTAAGCCCAATTTAGGCGCCTTTTCAGCATAAAGATTCATTTTTTGTGTTACATTTTCAGGAAAATGAGAAGAATCTCCTTTTTGAAAAGTGCTTAAAACGGAATTGCGATTTGAGATTCCCGATTTCAAGTACATTTTCTGCAAACTTATTTTTTTCCCCGCGTCCAAATCCAAAACCCTGAGCATATAAGCAAGAATTTCTTCTTGTTTATATTGAAACTCTGGCGTAGAAGTTGAAATTTGAGAAATAAAGGCGTTCACAGGCTCAAAATTAAAGCAATAATTAAACTATAATATAAAGTAAGTTAAAATGTTCCAATTTAGTAAAGATATTTGGTGTTTGCTTACTTAAAAACAAAATTTATAGCACTAAAAGCCTAGATTTAATTTCAAAGAAGCAAGAGCATTCATTTTGGGATTTAAAATAAAAAGCATTTATTTGCCTGTAATATTAAGGTTTAAATAAAAATAATTTCCTAAAATGAATTTTCAAAATAAAGTCGTAGTCATTACAGGAGGTACATCAGGAATTGGCAAATCTTTGGTGTTAGAGTTTGGTAAACTTGGGGCAAAAGTTTCATTTTCAGCAAGAAATTTGGTTGAAATTGATAAAATGAGTTTAGATCTCTCATCACAAAAAATTCCTCATTTAGCTCAATCATGCGATGTAAGTAACGAAGCTGAGGTTAAAAAAATGATTGAATCTACCATTGAGCATTTTGGTAAGATTGATATTTTAATTAACAATGCTGGAATTTCTATGAGGGCTTTATTTTATGATTTAGATTTAAGTGTTATTAAAAAAGTAATGGACGCAAACTATTATGGTTCAGTATATTGTACTAAATATTCTCTTCCTCAAATAATTGCTAATCAAGGGAGCATTGTGGCCATTTCTTCAATTGCTGGTCATAAGGGTTTGCCAGGTAGATGTGGATACTCTTCCTCAAAATTTGCAATACAAGGTTTTTTTGAGGCTTTAAGAATCGAATTGTTAAAAAAAAATGTTCACGTTTTAGTAGCTTGTCCCGGCTTTACAAGTAGCAACATAAGAAATACTGCTTTAGGTGCAGATTCTAAATCCCAAAAAGAAAGTCCGTTAGAAGAAACCAAAATTATGAGCTCAGAAAAAGTCGCTCAAGAAATCGCTCAAGCCATTTATTTAAGAAAAAGAGACATTTTGCTTACTACTCAAGGGAAATTGACAGTTTGGTTAAACAAGTTTTTTCCTTCATTTATGGACAAAATGGTTTATAACCATTTTTCAAAAGAAAAAGATTCCCCGCTTAAATAACCTCCTGCTGCATTATTTATCAACAAAACTTTATCTTCACGTATATATCCCAGACCTGTCCCCCATTGAATACGATACCAAATATCAGTTTTACCTAAAATTCTTACCCTATTACCACGGTCTAATTTGGCAAGCAAATCAGAACCTGCTGAAGGTGCATTCATAACCATAGAACTTGACCAATTTACAATTCCAAAATTTAGAGCATATCCAAAATTAACTATCACAAGCATCAACAAAATATAGGTTACAAACATAAACCTACGCAATCCCACCTTTCCTAGATACTTATCAAACAAAAACCAAACTACAATATAAAACGCACCTAATGAAAGTAAGAAAATAAGAATTTGTTTATAATATTTGTCGTATAGAAACATAAAATATTCAAAATCTGAATAATCGTAACCCTCAAGTTTATGTTTTTGAGCCAATTCTTGCATTTTATAAAGTGTCTCTTTATTAGGGTAATATTGGTAATTTAAGTTTAAATAATAAAGTGCTTCAGTATATTGAAATAGAGCCTCTTTGGTATATGCCATTTTTAAAAGCATCATGGGAGTAAACTTTTTTTCTACATTTAATAAATTGGTGTAAATATCGAAAGCCTCGGTATATTTTTTCTTTTCAAACAAAGAATCTGCTGTATTTAGAGATTGATTTAAAGCTTTCAAAGGATTTGAAATTCCTAAAGAAATACAGATAAAAATAAATATTAAAATTTTTTTATACATGTGTTGCATTTTAAATACTTGTTACTACATTTGCACTCCCAAAATTAATCAACGAGAATAACAACTCCAAATTAATCTTGATTCCGTAGCTCAGCTGGTAGAGCATTACACTTTTAATGTAGGGGTCCTGGGTTCGAATCCCAGCGGGATCACATAGCGAAATGTGAATCGTTATATGTTAAATGGTTAAAATTGATAACTAAAAAGTCTTTCATAGTAATATGTTAGACTTTTTTTTTGATATTTTCTTTAATTATTGCAAAAGATGATATGACTAAAAAACCCTCATTATTTACTTGTCTTACCCCTGAAATAGTTCATTTGTACGACTTTTCATCAAAAATATCTGTTGTAACAGATATTTTACGAGCATCCTCAACTATTGTAACGGCATTAGCCTATGGAGCAAGTGAAATAATGCCATTTGCTAACGAAAGTGATTGTAAAATAAAAAGAAATGAAAATTTTATAATTGCGGGCGAAAGAAATGGAGTTACAATTCCAGAATTTGAAATGGGAAACTCTCCATTTGAATATATGAGCGATAAAATTACTGGCAAAAAAATAGCTTTAACTACCACAAACGGTACACAAGCTATAGAGAAATCAAAAGGTGCAGACGAAATTTTGATAGGAGCTTTACTAAACTTAAAATCAACGGCACAATATTTAGTTACTCAAAATAAAGATGTTATAGTGGTTTGTGCGGGATGGAAAGGTCATTTTTGTTTGGAGGATACGCTTTTTGCTGGCGCATTGGCTGAAGAGCTTATCCATCTTGGCTTCGATATCGATGAAGATAGTACTTTGGCAGCTTTAGAACTTTGGAAAAACAGTAAAGAAAACTTAAATAAACTGATGGAAAAATCTTCTCATTTTAAGAGACTAAACAAACTCAATATACATGAAGACGCAAAACATTGTTTGACTAAAGATTTATATAAAATTGTGGCTGGAATCAGAAAAAATACTATTATTGTGTTAAATTAAATCAAAAAAAAATGTATTCAATAAAATCAATTACCTTAATTGGCATTTCTACTTTTGTGATGTATTCATGTGTAACACAAAAAAAATATGATGATCTTTTATCAAAAA
This sequence comes from Cytophagales bacterium, assembly GCA_013298205.1. Classification (GTDB taxonomy): domain Bacteria; phylum Bacteroidota; class Bacteroidia; order Cytophagales; family UBA9547; genus JAAFJZ01. The sequence continues at coordinate 854 of JAAFJZ010000230.1, read as the reverse complement.
AAGTAGGTTGTGATGCATCGCTTTTTGATAGCGAAGCAACGAACAAAAATAAACAAGCTTCAATTGATAGCTTAAGCACATCTTTAAAAGAATCTATAAAAAATGGCAAAGAATTGCGTGGATTTTTAGATGAAAAAATAGTTAAATTTGATAGATTAACATCAGATTATAACGATTTGGTTTCTCGCTCTAACTCTGAAACAGGGCAATTGATTAAAAAATTGGCAAGAAAAGAGGATGATTTATCAATTTTGGAAAAAACTTTGATGAAATCAAAAATTCAAAACGACAGCTTAAGTCGTAGTTTGAAAGAAAGAGAAGCAAAATTGAAAGAACTAGAAGGCAAACTAAAAGATAAAGACGATGCCGTTAAGAACCTTAGAAATAAAATTTCTGACGCTTTATTAAATTTCAATAAAGATTTGACAGTAAAAGTTCAAAATGGTAGAGTTTATGTTTCGGTTTCTGAACAACTTTTATTTAAGTCTGGCAGTACAGAAATTGATTATAAAGGCGTAGAAGCCTTAAAAAAGTTAGGAAATGCACTTAAAAATAGTGGAGACATAAATGTAGTTGTTGAAGGGCATACAGATGATATTCAGCTTTCTAAAACTACCAATGGAATCAAAGACAATTGGGATTTAAGTGTACTAAGGGCAACTGAAATTACCCGTATTTTGACATCAGCTGGAGTAGAGGCAAAGAAAATAACTCCTTCAGGAAGAGGAGAAACAGTACCTGTAGCTTCAAATAAAACAGCCGAAGATAGGTCTAAAAATAGAAGAACAGAAATTATACTTACGCCAAATCTTGATGATTTATTCAAAATATTAGAATAATTTTTTTTATCAGGC
>JAAFJZ010000023.1:4227-13290 GCA_013298205.1 Cytophagales bacterium | reverse complement strand
GTATTTTTTCACCATTAGGCTTTGGTAAAATGATAGGTTCTGGGAATATAATAGTTATAAATTTATGTTTTTTTTGTTATTTAACATTTAGAATTTTTAAGTTAATAAAATCAAAAATTAGTATGCATTAAACACAAAAATTGTTTTTAAAATATATAATGGTTGTCAATGAAATTAAATACTAAGCAATATATAAATCATTAAATATTTGTTACATTCTATTCATTAAAGCAATTTTAATTCTGTACTCCTTTCTCTTTTTCCATTTCTAAATTCATATCCCAAACGACAAATGGTTTCATACAATGTACCCAAATCATTGCAAGAATTGGTGAAATAAAACCGAAGAAACCCCAACCAACCTTATTGCGATTTAATGCTTTTGCCTTGCCATAACAAACTATTACTCCTACAATTTTTAATAATATTAGAACTGTTGCTGCTATTGGATTCATATTTATTAGTTTTTAAAATTAATATTTAATTCTGATTTTGCTCTTTCTCTTAATAATGCTAGTTTTTCGTAATTTCTTTTATGTCGAGAGATTTCTTGAAATATTTCTTCCGCAATTTTTTGTTCAGGCTTGTTTATAAATTTGTCTGGATGGCACAATCTACTTAATTCTTTGTATAAATCTTTTGAACCGCCTATGCTGTTCATTAAGTTGTCCATGTCAATGTGCAGGTCTTTTGAACTCTTTATTTTATCCTTTGTCAATTCGGCAAAAGATAGATTTGACTTTCTTTTTTTTAATTTGATAATCAATAAAATGATAACAATAAATTCAATAAGTGAAGCCCAAAACCAAAAGGAAGTAAAGATAAGCTGACTTTTGGTTAGAGCTGAAATTACTGCAGTATTTGATGGAATTTGTAATAAAATATTTTCCATGTCTTTGTTAATTTAAAAATCCGCCAATATTTGCATGGTCTTTGAATGCCTATTTACAGCCACGAAACCCTTGACTGTCGTGAACCTCAAGAGTGTCCCACCCCAAAGAAATGAGTTTTCTTACAAGTTCTTCGTTATCTAAAACAACCTTACCAACCTCGATTAACTCACTTTTTTCCATTGGTCTGCCTGACAATGCTTTAATTCTGAACCCGCCACCCAAAAATTTTGAAAAGGCGTGTCGGAAAGCACTTTCGCCTAGTGTAATTTTAGTTTCCAAAAGTGTCGGTGATATTCCTGCAATAAATGCGTTCTTGGCAGCTTTATTAAAGTCTCGCACAAGTTTATTTCGTTCTGCCATTTCCCCAAACCAGTCTGCAATTACAATTATTTTATACCACATAATTTATTTATCTATTTTTGTTTTTGTTTTTTATGCATCAATAATTATTTTAATTTTCAAATTCTGTATAAACAAACCGAAATAAAGAAAGTTGAAAACTTCCGCCTAAGGTAGAATTTAGACCAGGTTTAGTTATTAATTCAAGTAATGAATACAGATTTTTTTTTATTTCGATACAAATTCATTTATTATTTTGGCTGTCAATTCATTAGCTTGTTCATGTTGAATAAAAACAACTTTTTTGGCATTCATTCTGTTAAACCAATCTTCCCAATATGTTTTCAATATTTCAAAATCAAATCCTTTTCCATTTTTTCGTTCATTTACTTCACAAACTAATATGTCAGTATTGGATAAGTCTATGTCTACTTTTGGGATGTTTAAACCTTTTGATCTAATTACGTCAAGTATATTTCCAACAGAAACTGCTTGATATAAAGAGCTTTCAAGACCATATATTTTTGTGTCAGCTGGTTTTCCTTGGGCTTCCAAATATCCATCTGTAATAATTATAAATTTGTTAATATTATTATCAAATAGTGTTGGCTTTTTAAGATGGTTAATTAAATACCTACGTAAATAAAATCTATAATCTGCTCCAAGTGGTTTTTCTTTGGCTAGTCTATACATTTTTCTAATACTTGCTTCAAACTGTTTTTCTTTGTCAATAGTAAAATATAAACGGTTGCTTTTTCCTTTGTGGTTTATTAAATCAAACTGTAAATTATTTGCGACCTCTTCAAATTGTCCTTTTGCTTGGTCAATATCAGTAACATCTACAATTAACCTATCTTTGGAATCTTGCTTTAGTTTTGAGTAATCAACAAAAGATTTGTAAATTGTTTCCAAAACAAAAATGTCATTACTTATTTGATTAGGATTATTCAAAGTGTCAATAATTCGCCTTGACAAGTCAGGAACAATAATCAAGTTAATACTTGTAGGAGCTGGCGGTAGCCAGCCGTTACATTCTTTTATTTCTTCTTCTGTTAAATTTAAAGAAGTTAATTTTGTACGTGTTTCAAATACAAATTCTTCATCTTGAAATAAATCCGCTTTGTATTTATACCAAACCATTTCAATGTCTTTTTTATTGAAACTTATTTCAAGTTCCTTTATTGCTTTGCTTTGAGTTGATGGTCTTGTGATTAAGTAGATAAATAATCCAAAAAATATCAGAAACCCAGCTAAAACATATAATGGCTTTTTATCTTTTTTCTTTTTTTGTTTCGTTTGAACCAGCTCCATATTTAAGAATTATCTGAATTTAGGTTTTGAATTTTATTATTTAGCCAATCTTCTTTAATTTTTCTCGATTCTGAATTTAATTTTTCAGCCTCATTGCCCCAATGCCCGTGAGTGAAGTTTTCCCAACCAGACATAAATTCTCCTACATTTGATTTTAGTATATCTGTATCAACTGGTGTAGAACCAGTTTTGTATCTTATGAGAGAATTCTCCTTTTTGGTAATCGTTAATTCATTGTTTTTAACATTACTAACAAGCTCATTTATCTTAGATTGTACTTCGTTTATTTCCTCTCTTTTAGCATTTATTTCTTTGTCTTTTTCTTCTAAAAGTATTTTTGTGATTTCACTTTCTGTTTTTAAATAAGTATGACTTAATACTCTATTTAGAAGGAAGCCCCAAATTACATAAACTACAAAACCTAGAACTAAAACAAGGTAGAAGTTAATGTCAGCGAAAATCATTTTGAATTGCCAAGTGTCATTTGTTAAACCACTATTAAATTCATTAGTATGTACTCCTTGAGAGATTTTGTAACCAATAAAAATATCGGCAATTAGCGTAATAACTAATAAAGAGGCAATTAATATATAGCTTTCTTTACTGCCCGATTTCTTTAATTTTTTATTACTTTCTAGTGAGTCGTGAATTAAAAAGCCAAGACCTAAAAAAATGACAGGGAAGAGAATAATTAAAGCAATAACCCCTCCACCTTTGTTCATTGCGTCAGAAAAAACATTTGGGTTGATAAATCCTAAACTTCCTTGTTTTATTCCATAAAATGCGGAATAACCAGAGGACGAATAAAACACGAATAGATACATTGTAAGCAACAAAGTGATAAATGCACCAATTATAAAAGTTGCAATGTCCCCAACTTCTCCATCACCTTCTCGTATTTTTACTCTGTCTATATTTAAATCTCTTAAATCTCCGTCTTTTAATTCCTTTAGTTTTCTTGAATTATCTAATTTGGCTTCATTATCATTTTCTCTTTTAGATTCAAGTTCAATCTCGGTTTCTAATTGTTCAATTTTTTGACCAATATTCTTTTTCTGGTCGTTAAAAAAATATTCATAAACAATATTTAAACCATCAGTTATTGACTCAGGTGCTGATTTTGCTTTTCCAGCCGATTGAAAACCAAATTGAGTGAAACTTACTTTATCAGCTTCATCTTTAGTTTTAGATTGTCTGTTTTGCGTCTCGTCTGCCATATTTATTTCTAATTATTTATTTTCTTATCTGTTTGTTGGTCGCATTTATGACACGTTTTTGCCTTTTTTACGATGATTCCTGCGTAATCTTTAGCTATTGTCTTGCGGTTATAGTCTTCGTCTTAATTATATTTGGGCTAAAGCTATGAATAATAGCCCAATAACCCATAACTAAAATGTAAAATATTTCATTTCATAGTGTTAATTTTTAAAATATAATCGTTATTATAATTAAAATGATTACAATCAAGACAGTAAAAATTATGTAATTTATTAGCGTATTATAGGCTTCTTTACTTGCAGCTTTTACACCTACAATAGTCATTTCCACTACGTCTTGAATAGATTCACTAGCTAAATTAACGGCTTGATTTTTGGCATTAGTCATCCATTTTTTTAAAGTACTATTTTCTATATTATAATCTGAATATTCGTGTCTATTTTCATTATTTAAAGGTTCCGACCCAAAATGTTCCTCTTGATTTCTTGATTTGGACTCAGCTTTAGATTGATGTATTTTAAATTTTTGAATTTCTGAATCATATAATTTTCGTGCCTCAATATCTTTTAAAATCAAATAAGCTTCGTTTATTACTTGCATTTTACTAGAGGTGTCTTTACCAATATTTTTATCTGGATGCCATTTTATTGCTTGTAATCTATATGCTGTTTTAATTTCTGTTAATGAAGCTGTTGTATGAATTTCTAGGATTGCATAATAATCTTTAAACATTTGCTTTAAGATTTATCAAGGGTATTATTTTTATTTTCTGGCTTATATTTCCATATCGCATTTGTAGCAGCAAATGTTGCGACAAGAGCGATCACCCAAAGAATTCCTAAATCGGTTTGTTTTAAAGCAGCAATTAAAAATGCTCCAATTAAAAAGGTTATAGCTATCAATATTATTTTTTTTCCCGTTTGCATTTTCTTTTAATTTAATTTTTTCAATATTTATTTTACTAAAGAACATAAAACATATATTTTACTACATGTTTTATGTTTCATTATTTTTTATTGTTTTTTAAAAAATCTATTATCAAAAGATGGTGAAACATTAGGTGTCATTGGACAAATAATATAATTTTTATTTTTTATAAACTTTATTTGAGCTTTTTTATCAAGACTACTTGCTGTAAAAACACAATCTTTTGGTGATATATAGTTTCTACTTTGACAAAAATTAGTTGTGTTTTCATCGTAATACCATTTAGAAATATCTATTGTAAAATCAAGTATATTTTTTTCTAAATTTTCTTTAATTCTACCTATATTTTTTTCTTTTTCTCGATAATATGTAAAAACAAATTCTCCTTTTCCTTTATTAAATAAACTATCAGGATAATTAACTGGAAAAATACTGTTTTTATATAATCCTTTAGGAATATCAAAAGATTGAGTTACAAAAACAAGCGGATAATTGTTTACAACAACTGGTTTTGGTGGTTCAGGTACACAAGACCAAATTAATATTGATGCAAATGTGATTATTATTAAATTTTTCATAGTTTTTTGTTTTTAATGGTTGTGAATTGATTGTTTTTTGGTTTTTATTCATTTGATTTCTTTTATTCATTTGGGTTGGTCAGCCCAGTATAAACCTTTTTTTTATTTAACTTACATGTGTGTGGATGGTGGTGTTTGCTTTAAATAAATATTTGCAATAATATACATTTTGCAAAATCTAAAATTAGGGTTTTCCCTAAAATTGAAATATAATTTTTATTATTCTCAATATTTTATCCCAGCTCAAATAGATATATTGTTAGTCTTTTTTTATCCAACCTTGCAAACAGGCGTATTTTACAAGTTGAGCCGTATTTTTAACTTCTATTTTTTCATAAATTTTACTTTTTATGAATTCTAGGTTTTTAGGGTTTATGAGAAGTTTTTTAGTGAGCTCCTTGTTGGTGTAGCCATGGTTTGCTATTTCTTTCACTATGGTTTCTTCTTTTGGGCTAAGCTTTGCTTTTTCTGTCATAATTTGTTATTTGACAGTTTGTGTTTGAATCGCAAAAAGGTAAACCTTATGTTGAGTTTTTTTTGAAAATATATTTTAAAGCTTATTTTGGTAGGGAAATGAGGTGTTATAGATTGAAAAATGAAGCTAAATTGTTTAAAAAAAATAGTTTTGTTCTTTTAATAAAAAAACATTTTGCTTGCATAAGATTAAGTTTACGATTACCAAGGTTTGAAAAAAACCGTTGGTAACGTATGCATCGAAAGCACCTTTTGCAATGGAGGCATACCTTGCCAATCGTAAAAATTGATTTTATATGAGTGATAAAAACGTTATTGTAAAACCTCCAAGGTTTTCAAAACCTTGGAGGTTTTTTTCATTTAGTTTGCTTTGTTGAGATACACTAAAAGGAGACAAACGCTAAAAAAATTAAATGCGAGATAATTTAACATCAACCTCAGATTTACCTATTAATCTATTAAAATACATATAAATATTACCTCTTCCCAAAAGACGGTCGTCTGAAATATGCAAATATTCGAGAGGTTTACCTATTTTTGAGGCTAGTTTTTGTTCTAATTCTACTAAACAAAGGCTATCAATGTCATTTACAGATAATCCTGTTGAGATGCTAGCAATTTCCTTAGTTTTATTTAATAGCTTAAACATTCTTTATTTTTTTGCAATTTCTTATTAAATTTATGAAAAAAAAATATATTTTCATAAATTTAACAACCCTCTTTATTTAAACTTATTATTTTTTCAATTACCCTTAATTTTAAAACAGACTAAAAGCACTTTCCTTGTTTATAAACACGAAAAAAGCATCAATTTTTCATATTTCTGGGGGCTATATTTTACTTATTACTACCCAATACTTGTGTCCAATATCCTTTGGCTCTTCCTAAGCCCATTTCTTTGAAAGCAGGATTCATTAAATTGGCACAATGTCCAGGACTTTTTAACCATGCTTTAATGGCTTCATTTTCGTTTCCGCCTTCTTGACTCCAATATATATTTTCACCCACATATTGGGATTTATATCCTTCTTTCTTTGCCCTATCCCAAGGTAGGGAATTGTTTTTGCCAGTGTGGCTATAGTTTAGGCTTATAGACATATATTTGCTATGTTGATAGGCGGCACTTTCTAATTGTTTATTCCAATGCAGGGGTTTTGTAGAATGATAATATTTTTTTCCGCACTTACACCCTTTTGCTCTAGCCTCGTTTACCAGTTTAAGAAGTAGATTTCTATCCAATTCGTTGGCATTATTTGGGTTATTAGTTTCAGCTTTTATTTCTAAAACCTCTTCTTGCAAGTCATAGTTTTTTATCATCTCATCTTGTTCCAGATTTTGAATTTTGAATACATTTTTTAGTTTTTTGAAATAAAAAATAGCTTAAGTTTTGTTTTTCTTATCATCTTTTTTGAGGTCAAGACGATATGCGTTTGCAGTAGCGATTGTAGCTTCTTTTAGGCTATTTTCATCATCAATGTTAATGAAATTTATTTTTCTTTCTACATTTTTTGCATATTCTTGATAGTTTTCAAATGCTTGAAGAGCAGCACATAAATAGGTTTCTTTTTTTTTGTTAGTTTCAAAAAGACGGAGTTGCTTTTGCATGAATCGATATTCATTTTTAGCTAAATTACAGGCAAATATTTCTTTATGAATATTTTTGGCAACACTTTTTATATTTTTAATTAAAGATTCATATCCTTGAATAAAATTAAATTCATTTCTGTGATATTGGTTTTTTCTGTTGCTTTGGGCTTCAAGTGTTTGAATACAAAAAGCGAAAATACATATATTGATAATTAATGTTATAATTTTCATAATAGCTTATTTTTCAGTGATTTTACAGCCATTGGTGTTTGTTTTGCAGAAAAGTAAACCTTGAAAATATTATTTTATTATGTGTGTACATGAATTTATTTTCATTCGTACAATTTGTTGCTAATTACTAACAAATAAAATGCGTTAGGGATAGAGTGAAAAGCCCGCAGCAAGGCACGAAGCGAGGACTTGCAGCGAAAGCCCGACCTGCAAGGAACGCCATAATATTATTTTTATTATATCGAAAAATCTGTTTTTCTAAAACAATGAAGTTTTTTGAAATTTTGTTGTTTTGAGGGTTTTATGTTCAAAAAATGAGGTATTGTACTTGGTTGTGAGTGAATTTACTGGAATTTGATTCATTTTTTGACACTAACAAGGGATTATATTTTGTTTTGGAAAATTATATTCTAATATTAGCGAATTAATAAAGATACATTTATGTTAAAATTAGGGGTTTCCCTACTTTTATTTCTAAGTTTTTTAAATTTACAAGCACAAACTACTCGTGCGGTTATTATTGGTGTATCTAAATATAAGAACCTGAAGGGCAAAGACTTACCTTATGCCAAAAATGATGCTAAAGGCTTTTATAATTTTTTGATAAATGAAAGTATTGTGCAAGTTGAAAATGCATATTTTTTAACAGATGATAGCACAAGCAATAAGGATGATGTGCTTGAAAAAATATCAAATGTGTTTTTACGTTCTTCAAAAAATGATATTGTAATCATATTTTTTGCAGGTCATGGAGCGATAAGCAGCATACAAAGTACGCCCTATTTGCTATTAACTAATGTGGATAACACAAAGGAATATGCTCGTACTTCTGCTTTGAGAATGGACGATATAAACGATTATATAAAAGAATATACAAAAAAAGGTATTAAGGTTTTGCTTATCGTAGATGCTTGCCATTCAGGAAATTTTATAGGAGATGAAGAAACACAAAGGAAGGCAAATGACCTTATTTCGGCTCCCATCGTAGGGGGAGGAGTGAAGATTTTGGCTTGTAGAGCGGATGAAAAATCTAAAGAAATTCTTGAATTTCAACATGGAATTTTTACTTATTATCTTTTGGAAGGTGTAAAAGGAGCGGCAGATGATAATAAGGATTTTTTAATTAGAACGAATGAAATATCTAACTTTTTAAAACTGAATGTTACCCAAAAAAATCCCCAACAACACCCCATTGTCAGTGGAGATACTACAATGGTTTTGTTTAAATTAAATAATAAGACCGTTACTCCGATTCTTAAAAATATTTCTAGTTCTTATTCTTTACATGATTTAATTTATTTTAGTAAAACATACGAAAGGGGAATTGAATTGGAAATTGAGCCCAGATTATCAATTTTATCTCAAAATATTTTGAAGTATTTTAAGCTCGCTATTGAAAATAAGTATTTGTATAAACATAAATTTTTACCTAATCAAGTGCTAAAAAGCGAAAAAGATACAATTTCTTTTTCTTTTATTGAACCTATAAAAACAAAAAATAAAAA
>JAAFJZ010000023.1:0-4217 GCA_013298205.1 Cytophagales bacterium | reverse complement strand
CATTGGCGGTTTCGCCTACGGGCAAATATTTGATTACCGGAGGGAAGCAAAAAAAAGCGTATTTTTTGGATAGCAAACTCAAAACGACACAAGTTTTGAGTTTAGATGCCAAGACAAGCAGTTTTGCTTTTAGTGATAATGAAAATGTGATGTGCATAGCTAATGGTAAAAAAATAGATTTTTACGCAACTTTTGATATGAAACTTATAGCCAGTTTCGCTTATACTGAAAACATAAAATCTGTTTTGTTTTTAGAGAAAATTCAATCGTTCGTTTTTACAACCCAAAGCGAAATCGTGGTGTGTGATATTTCTTCACTTAAAATCACCTTAACTAGAAAGCTAGAGAACATACAATCTATTTTGTGGATGGATGATTTGCTTTCTTTGGCGGTAGCACATGAAAATAAAGTAAGTGTTTTTGATGCCGAAAGTTTTTGGCAAGTCAAATACGATAAAGAAACCGATATAGGTAAAATTCTGACCCTAGCGTATGATTATAGAAATAAGACTTTGTTTGTAGGAGGGGAGAGTAAGCATTTTTTGGGCTTGGATTTGAATGATAATCTTAAAGAAAAATTAAATATTCCATTCAATAATGCCAATCCTGAGGCCAATTGTACAGGCTTAGTTTACCTTGAGGCTAAATCAAATTATGTCGTAAGAGGTGGCCTAGACCATATTTTAGAATATTATGATCCCGTTTCTGGTAAATATATTAAAAGCAAATTGACCCAAAGAGCTACAAACGATTTGAAATACAATATTTTGGAAAGTAAAATTTATTTGTGTGATAATGGCAATAATATTGGAATCGTAAAAAATGAAACATTACAAAAAACTGCCGTAGAATATTTGAAAGAAATGGAAACAATAGAAGAACTCAAAGATGAAATCGCCATTTATAAAAATCAAGTAGCCTTTATGTTAAAGAAAGATAGTGAAGAGCTGTTGAATTCTTATTCTAATAGTGATGTTATTTCTATGTCTCAGGATAGCATAAACGAGATTATTTTCGGTTTGGAAATAGCAGAAAACTTGATGAACCATGATCAGGTTTTTAAAAACTTAATTACCAAAAACAAACTTTCGCTTAAAGGATACAAAATAATAGATGAAAATGATGTTAAAAAATATGCTAAGGCGGAAACTTTTTTTATTGAAATTTTAAAAATGGATCCTTACCTTAACTACCCTTGGATTGCAATAGCAAAAATAGAATCTAAAAGGCTTGAATTGGAAAAAGCCAAAGCCAATTTGACAAAAGCATCTATAAATGTGCCATTTTGGTCTGAAATTATAGCTAATTTGGGTAAGGTACTTGTGAAAGAAGGTAAATATTCAAAAGCGATTTCTCAATTTCAAAATATTATCAAAGCAGAGCCAAATAATTCAAGAGGCTACCATCTACAATCTCAATTATATATAAAATTGGGAATGCTAAAAAAAGCTGAAACACTTTCAAATATAGCTCATAAAATAAGTAAGAATGATATCGGAATTTTGATAGATTTGGCTTATTTAGAATCTTTAAGAGGCAGATATCCCGAAGCAAAAACTTATCTAGAAAAAGCAAAAAAAGTAAAAAGAGGCTTTTATGAAACTATGTTAGCAGAAGCTAATATTGATTATTTGAAATTTAAAAAACACAACAGAAGTAAAACGTATATCAAAGAATTAAATTCAAGGTATTTGGCAGTATTAAAAAATGAAAAGGCAGTACTAAACCCCAAAACATGGTTAGATTATGGCAATTTTAGACAAGAAACCCTGTTTGAAAGCAATTTTTCGGTAAACGAAATTGAAACAAGTATCGACACAATAAAAATAGCTTTTGATAATGCACTTAGCTTGGATCCTTTTTCTGCTGATGCCTACAATGGCTTAGCAAATCTTGAGCAAACAAAACAAAATATATTTTATAAAAATGTAATCCCTTTTCCAAACGAAAAAGCGAAAGAAATTTTCTTAAAATCAATTCAATTGACCGACAAATTCCCAGAAGCATATTATTTTTATGGTAAGTTTTGGGAGCAATTCAACGATACAACACAAGCTTTGATTCAGTATGAAACAAGTTATAAACTAGACCCTAATTTCACACCTACTATTTTAGCTCTATTAACTTTAAATGGAAATGATGATAAAAATTTTATTTCTCAATTAAATAAGGATAGTTTGATAAGCAATTGCCCAATGTTGAGTTTTCAAATCGCTTTCAATCACTACTCAAAAGGTAATTTAACAGGAGCCAAAAAATACTTGAACATTACCCAAACTAGCGATTCAAAATACAATTATGTTTATCATGGATTAAAAGAAATGGATTTGAATATACCTAGCATTTTAAAGCCTATTAAATTTGCTCCGGGAAAAGTGGTTTTAAGTCAAGAACATGGATTGGCTTACATACAAAAAAATGAAATGGATACCCAGAAAAAGTATTTTGTCAAATTCAACAGATTTAATACCGAAATAGATAAAAATATAATTGATACCATTTTTGCATTAAATAATTTTGTGTTTGTAAATAATCAAAGTTTTTTTAATTCACCCAGCTACAAGAATTATACTATTCTCACAAAAACAGGTGTTAAGATTATTGATAGAGAAGGTTTGAGTTACCAATTTCTAACAAAAAATACATTGGCTATACAATTAGAAAATGGAAAAAAGTCTTACTTATATAACGCTGACGGAAAGCAGCTAATAAAAGAAAGTGTAGATTCTATTTCATATTTTAAAAACTTAAAATTAATAAGCTGCAAAAACAGCAATGGTAAATTTTTCTGTATAAACCTTGAAGGCAAAGTTGTTTTAAAACCATTATTTAAGTCAATTGAGCCTTTTACAAGCTATAAAGTAGATGGTCATAGAAAAGTAGGTACTTATTTCTTAAAATGTAAAGAATCTGGCACGGATAAGATTATTATTTACAATGCAAATGGCAAAGTTTTTAAAGAAATAAACAAATAAGGTTTACTTTTATTGATTTTAAACACAAAATAATAAAATGATGATTTCAGTTTCAAAAGAATTGCTAAATGGGAATGAAGATGCCTTAGAGCGATTGTATAAATTCAGAAACGATTTCATTAAGTTTATTAATTTTAATAAAGGAATTTCTAATGATGATGCTAAGGATATATTTCAAGAAAGTATATTGGTGTTTTACAAAAAAGTACTTACTACTCGCGTAGAAATATTAAATGAAAAAACGTATTTATTTGAAATTGGCAAAAATGTGGCAAGCAATTTCAGTAGAAAAAACAAAGTAAACACTAATATTGATGATCTAAAACCCTTGGCTGGTGCAGAAGAAGATTCCTATCGATTCACTGATGAACAAATCAATGTGCTAGCAAAATGTTTGGAATTGCTAGGAAATCCATGTAAGAAGTTAATACAATCTTATTATTACTTTAAAATGAGTATGAAAGAAATAGCTGAAGAAATGAATTATAGTTCTGTAGATTCAGCAAAAACTAGTAAGTTAAAATGCAAAAAAAGACTAGATGAGCTTTTTTTTAAACACCAAAATCAAATAAATTAAAATGGAACTTTCACCTGAGGCATACGAACTATGCGATTTGTATTTGGAGAAGAAATTGAATTCTCTACAACTAATTGACTTTGAAAACAGATTGTCAAATGAGCCCGATTTTGAAAAAGCATTTAAAGATTATGCCTTGGTAGCTAAATTAATTCCCCTAGCTACTGAAAAAAATATTCTAGCTAAAATGAATGATTGGGATAAAAAACTTGATGAACCTAATACCCTAACTGCAATCTTTAAGCAACAAAAAACTTGGTATGCCATGGCAGCAAGCATTTTACTTTTGATAGGAGTGGGCTTTTATTTTTACAAACCAAGCAAAAACGATGAGCTTTTTATGGCTTATTATATACCTTATGATAAAGATTTGATCACATCCAGAAGTTTATCGCCCGATTTGGAGGAGGGGATAGATTTTTATAAAAAGAATGAATTAATCGCTTCTATTAAAATTTTTGAAAAAAATACAAGCATTGAATCTAAAATTTATGAGGCAAATGCTTATATTCAGTTAAAAGAATTTGCAAAAGCAGAAGAAATTTTGAAAAATAAGATAATTGAAATCGGGGATGAAAAGGAAATAATGTTAAACATGCTCAAATGGGATTTGGCATTGACATTGTTAGCCCAAGACAAAAATAAGGAAGCAATAGAAATATTAT
>JAAFJZ010000229.1 GCA_013298205.1 Cytophagales bacterium | reverse complement strand
CGAAGTTTATAAAACAAGCTTTTTTAACTCAGGTGAATACAAATTTTTTATGAAAGCTATAAATACTAATGGTTGTTTTGATACCTTAACATTTAATATTTCTGTATTGGGCAATAAAACTATTTATGTTCCCAATGTTTTTTCTCCAAGAGCTTCCAATCCTGAAAATAGATTACTTAAAGTTTATGGGACAAATGTAATTGATTCTGATTTTGAATTTGTAGTTATAGATCGTTGGGGACAAGAGGTTTACAAAACAAATAGTTTCATAGAAGCAAGTCAAAATGGTTGGACAGGAATAGCTTCAGGTGGTACTGATACACAAAGTTCAAGTGTATATATTTACTCTTTAAAAGGCAAGTTTTTTGATCAATCTGTTTTTAAACGAACGGGTTCAATCACATTAATTCAATAATTTTAATTAATATATTGAACTTAATATCAACTTAGTTTGTAATATTGCAAAAGTTCTTTGATTTATTGGGGTCGACTGGTTTTGACAGCGTGAGTGGTCATATATTAGCATGTCGGGAGGTGAGATGAACTTCCGTAACAATTGTCTCAAACAACAACAGGCGAAGAAAACTACGCCCTTGCTGCCTAATTTAGAATTAGGTTAATGCAAGTGTCTCTCAGTCTTCTGCTCTGCTAGACTGATCAAGAGGCATCGAAATGCTGAGCTGGCTTTTTGTAGGTACAGACAAAAAGTAAGAAAAACGTATCTAAGAATTATTCTGGTCTGTTGGCTACCTGAATAATTACGAAAATCAAAGCTAAACTAAACATGTAGAAGGTATATAGGTTTCCGTGCCTGGACGAGGGTTCGAATCCCTCCGACTCCACCAAAAAATTGTATTTTGAACTTTTATATAAGTTCATTTTTTATTATATGTTGTTATAAATCAAAATTAATTTACTCTTTCTTTGCATAAATAAATTCTGTTATTGTTCTTTGCAAAAACAAATAAAAGTGGAAGACAAACAAGAAATTTACTCAAAACGTGTAAGGGCTGGAAAGAGAACCTATTTCTTTGATATCAAGTCTACTCGTGCTAATGATTACTTTTTAACTATTACTGAAAGCAGAAAAAGATTTAAAGATGATGGTGTTTTTTATGAAAAACACAAAATATTTCTTTACAAAGAAGATGTCCTTAAGTTTACACAATCTTTAGAAGAGTCTTTGAATTATCTAAAAAACGAGCTTTTACCAGAATTCGATTTTACAAAAGAAAATACTGAGTCAGATGAAGATTCTGATTTGAAGTGGGAATAATTATACAATAAATATATGGGTTTAAAATGTGGAATAGTAGGCTTGCCTAACGTAGGTAAATCTACTCTTTTCAATGCAATATCAAGTGCCAAAGCTGAAGCGGCAAATTATCCTTTTTGTACAATAGAGCCCAATGTAGGCGTTGTAACCGTGCCAGACGAACGCTTAGTTCTTTTAGAATCTTTAGCGAAACCTCAAAAAGTTATACCAACGTTTATTGAGTTTGTAGATATAGCTGGTTTAGTAAAAGGAGCAAGTAAAGGGGAGGGGTTAGGAAATAAGTTTCTAGCAAATATTAGAGAGGTTGATGCGATTATACACGTAGTAAGGTGCTTTGATGACGCTAATATTGTTCATGTAGAAGGAAAAATAAATCCTATATCTGATAAAGAAATTATAGATACAGAGCTCCAAATTAAAGATTTAGAATCTGTTGATAAAAAAATATCCAAAACAGAGAAATTGGCTAAATCTGGAGATAATAAGGCTAAAAATGAATTAGATACTTTAATCGCTTACAAAAATTTACTTGAATCTGGTAAAAATGCTCGCTTAATAGATGTTCCAATGGAAGATAGAGTTGCTACCCAAGATTTATTATTGCTCACAGAAAAACCTGTTATTTACGTAGCAAATGTGGATGAGGCATCAATTTTAAAAGGGAATGCTTATGTAGATAAACTTAAAGAAGTAGCAAAAGAAGAAAATGCTACTGTTGTAATCATTAATGCTCATTTAGAGTCCCAAATTGCTGAAATTGCAGACCCAGCAGAACGAGAAATGTTCCTTTCTGAATACTCTTTAACAGAATCAGGACTAGACCGATTAATTAAGTCTTCATATTCAATTTTAAATTTAATTACTTATTTTACAGTTGGCGAAAAAGAAGTAAGAGCTTGGACAATTAAAAAAGATTGGAAAGCTCCACAAGCAGCAGGAGTAATTCACACTGATTTTGAAAAAGGTTTTATTAGAGCTGAAGTTATTCAATATAAAGATTTTGCAGCTTTAAAATCAGAAGTTGCTTGCAAAGAAGCTGGTAAATTAGCTGTTGAAGGCAAAGAATATGTTGTTAAAGATGGTGATATAATGCACTTTAGGTTTAATGTTTAACAGTCCATATATTTTAGTTGGGTAATATGCTTTTTAATCATATTTTATATTCTTACTTTTTCTATTTTTTGCATTTTTATTTTAACATTTGTTTATTTTGAAATCAATAATTCTTTTAAGTTATCCATTTAAGTTTAAAAAATAGCCATCTAATAGTTTTTATATTTCATTAAATAATTAGCGTTGAATTGTTTGAAATATAATAATAATATTTGTATATAAATCTAAATAAACAGTTTAAATCTTTTATCAATAAAAATTATGAGAGTCAGATTAATTTTCGCAACCGAAAACAGGGGTGCTTTAGTACCTTTCCACCATCAACACCTAATTGCCGATTTATTTGAATCTTATATTAGAGACATGTCCGTACAACCACTTGCTGGTCTTTATAACTTCTCAGGTTTAAAAGGACAAACAAAAGTAACTCCTAATGGTCTTCAATACTTTTCTAGTAAAGTTACAATCGTTTTTTCAGGAGAAAGTGCTGAATTTGTTACTGAATTCATAAAATTACTTTTTTCTAAAGAAAGAATCAAAGTAGGAGAGCTATATATTATACCAGAGTCTGTAGAAAAAGAACAAGCAGTTTTGGCGCCAGATTCTAATAAATATCTTTGTATTTCTCCGATGGTGATAGGTAATCCTAAAAATCCTGATGTAGATGCGAAAAAATTTGTTTCTCCATTATCAGATCAATTTTCAGATATTCTTTATGAATCTACAATGACAAGAATGGAATCTTCTGGAAGATTCACTGCCGAAGAAATCACATCGTTCTATAAATTTCAAATCGTTCCAGACAAAGATTATCTTGCTAAAATCAAAGAAGGAGATAAAAAATTCGCAAGAATTTATACAGCCTATGATAGCGAAACAGCTTATGAAATCAGAGGTTACACTTTCCCTTTCACTTTGTATGCTCATCAAAAAGTTCATGAATTTGTATTCATAAACGGAATTGGAATTTTTACAAACAAAGGTTTTGGTATGCTCGATATAGCAAACCAAGGAATTAAAAAACATACTGTACAATACGAAGTTCAAGAAGCTTAAACTTTATATAATACGGAATAAAATGTAAAAAGGGGCTTTATGCCCCTTTTTTTTTGTCTTCATATAAATTAAAACAATTTTTTCAGTGTTAACCTCCAATTTTTAACATACTTAACTCACTGCCTTCAAATTTAGTTTCTTTTTTGTGCGATAAAGCTTCTAAAAGATGTTTTTTTAAAGTAAAATGATCAGCTATTTTAGTAATATCAATTGGGAGATTACTACTCAAACAACCATAAATGTTTCCATAAGAGTCTAACCTTAAACGATTACAATCATTACAAAAAGGTACAGATTCGTTTGCAATTACACCAAATTTGTATCCTTCTTGAGTTTCCCAATCATGAGAAGTTGCGTTTTTTAAACGTCCTAATTCTTTAATATTGAATTGATTGCTTATTTTACTTATAATTTCTTGTTGAGATATAAAAGAGGATTCAAATTTATTATTTTGAAAAAAATGTCCCATCCTCATCAATTCTAAAAATCGAATAGGGATATTTCTTTTACCTGCCCAAACTAATAAATCATTGATTTCGGTATCGTTTGTGTTTTTTATAACAACCGTGTTTATTTTTATTTTAATTTGGCAATCAAGTGCGTATTCTATTGCATCTAAAACTTTTTGAATATTTTTTTTTTTAGAAAGAGAATAAAAAGTTTTTTCTTGCAAAGTATCCAACGAAATATTAATTGCGTCTGGAAAATTATTATCTAAATTTTCAAGAACATTTTTGAGTAAATATCCATTAGTCGTAATTTTAATTTGCGCTTTTGAATTTGTTTTCAAGTACTTAATTACAGGAATAATATTTTTATAAATTGTAGGCTCACCTCCTGTAAGGCGAATTGTACTTATATTAAGATTTTTTTCTAACTTCTCAATGATTGAACATAAATTTTGCCAAGATAAAGCATTTGTTGAATTCTTTTTTTGTTCATTATCACTAACACAATAACTACAAGACAGATTACAAGTGTTTAATAAACTTACCCTTAAAGAAGAAAAGCTTCGCCCCAAATGATCTATAACCTGCACAATTTATTTTTAAGGTGTAATAAATTGTTTTGAAACATTAAAAGATTGTGTTAAAGTAGAAAATTGGCTTAAAAAAGATAGATTATTTTCAATTGCATTCCCAACCACAATCACATCAGCACCTGCATTTAAACTTAGTTTTGCTTTCTCCATATCGTTAATTCCACCACCAACTATTAAAGGAATAGAAATTTCATTTGAAATAGCTTTTATCGTTGAAGGACTTACAGGATATTCGGCTCCACTTCCTGCGTCTAAAAAAATTGTTTTGTTTCCTAACATTTCTCCAGCTAAAGCAGTACTTAAAGCTATAGAAATCTTGTCTGAAGGAATAGGCATAGTATTGCTCATGTAATTAACTGAAGTTGTTTTGCCCCCTTCTATTAATATATATCCTGTAGAAATAATTTCTAAATTACTGTTTTTTAAAGCTTTTGCAGCAATAACGTGTTGACCAATAAGAAATTCTGCGTTTCTTCCAGAAATTAAAGATAACAAAAGAATAGCATCTGATTGTGAATTAATCTGTAAATGA
>JAAFJZ010000228.1 GCA_013298205.1 Cytophagales bacterium | reverse complement strand
AAAGAGCGAAAATAGATCCTTTTGAATTAAAATTCCTGTTAAAATACGCTCCCCAATTGGGGTCTCCCCCTGTAACTGTTAAAGTAGCACTTGCAGAAGTAAGCTCAGTATGCGATGTGCCATTCCCACCTCCAGAGCCACCAAAAAAGACGGCAAAAGCAACATTTAATAAATTTGAGTTTCCTCTAAAATACTCTTTAGCATTGCTATAAATTGTACTTGCATTGATATTAGTATTGCCTCTAAAGTCAGTAAAATAATCAATGTGATTACTGTTATTAAATTTGACATCTCCTGAACTATTTATGGTCAAATCATTATTAAATATTGTAGTTCTTTCAAAACTAATCGTATTGTTTGTCATTGTAGTATTACCATTGAAAATGGCTGTATTTGCAAAAAAGTTCATACTCCCCCCAAATGTTTTTGCGCTAGATCCTGTAATTGTGATAGAGTTTAAAATATTACTTCCATCTCCTGCATCTATATTTCCCGCCCACGCTACAGCACCAGCCGCAGGAGTAATTATTGTATAGTCTAAACTTGCAGTCATAAATTTGGTATTGGCATTTATAACTAAGCGATTATTGATAGCTGGCCAACGAAAACTAAAGGTGTTAGCATTGTTTCTACCATAAATTTGAAGCGGATTTGCATTATTTATAGTGTATATGGCATCAACACTATTGAAATCTATACTTTTAACTTGACCTACTTCATTCATATTTATAGTTGTCGGAGCGGCTAAGTTATTATCAAAAATAACATCATCTAAAATAGTAGGTTTACAATTACAAGAGCCTCCAATTCCGGAAATAGTGCTCCATTTATTTAAGTTTCCCCAATCATCTGCACCTCCACCATTTCTCCAGTATAAAGTAGTCTGAGAAAAAGCATTAAAAGATAAAATAAAAAATACAATTGATAAGTAACATTTTTTCATAACAACATCATTTAAAAATAAAGGGTAAATCGTTATACAGCAATATTAATGAACTTGTTTCATTGTTTGTAACCTAAATTTAAAATTATTTAAAAAAGTTCTTGCTTTTATTAAAATTAATACATCAAAAGTTATAAATTGAAATTGTACTATTTGAGTATCGTTCATTTTGTATTATTTTATAAATTAGCTTAAAAGTTTACTTTGAAATTATAAAAACATCTTTTATTTTCTTCCTAATAAACAGAAACAGCAGAAAAGCCACTCCTAATGAAAGTATGGCTAACCAAATCGGAAATGGCTCTTCGTTTTCAATATCAAAATCTATCAAACCTTTGTTGCTCAAAAGAACCATGAGTAAGGTAAAGCCATTGTTCACAAAATGGGCAAAAATAGGCAAAAAGATGTTGCCAGAGTAAAAATATAGGTAACCAAACAAGACTCCCAAAGCCATTCTAGGAAAAAAACCATAAAATTGAATGTGAATGGCACTAAATAAAATTCCTGCCAAAACTATCCCAATGTGGGGGTTAGAGAAAATAATTTGCAGTTTCCTCTGCACGATTCCCCTAAAGATAAGTTCCTCGCCTATTGCGGGAATAATGGCAATTACGAGAAAACCTACCGATATTTCTCCAAAACCATTCAAATCGGTCAGAAATTTTGTCAATTCTTTTAAGCTATTTTCTTTTGTCAATGCCCACTGCTTAAAGCCATCGGGAAATGGGAAATTTTGGTTCATTTCCATAATCCAACTATTGGCAGGCATAACGATGAGTACCAAAATAAAAATAGGTAAGAGTATTCTTAAAGTCGCATTTTTCCATTGTGGCTGGTATTCCAGATAGGTATTTTCATGGTAGCGGAGAAATAAAAATGGCACGATGACAAAAGTTCCCAAAGAAATAATTCCTTGTACGGCTAGAAAAGTAAATCTAGAATTAGGGCTATTTTGGGGATTGCTTATCACTTCCATAATTCCCTTTTCGGTCGTCTGCAAGCAATATTGCATCAAATAAAGTCCTATTAGGTTAAATAAAGCCAATCCCAATACGACAGATAATGTTAGAAAAAGAAGCGAATTTAAGGCTTTAGATTTTAGATCGCTTGGATCATATTCATTTAATATCAACACAATTTGTTATTTTTGTGTGCAAATTATAAAATCTTGGTACAAATAGGAAATATAAATTTAGGAGAGTTTCCCTTACTACTCGCACCGATGGAAGATGTGAGCGACCCGCCTTTTCGTTTAGTGTGTAAGGAATATGGTGCTGATATGATGTACACCGAGTTTATTTCTTCTGAAGGCTTGATTCGCAATGCTGAAAAAAGTATAAAAAAACTTGATATTTATAGCTACGAACGTCCGATCGGAATCCAAATCTTTGGTGATGATGTAGAAGTAATGCGAATGGCAGCCGAAATAGCCAATGCCTCACAACCTGATTTGGTCGACATCAACTACGGTTGCCCCGTAAAAAATGTTGCTTGTAAAGGTGCTGGTGCTGGTTTGCTGAAAGATTTGCCCAAAATGCAAAAAATTACTGCCGAAATCGTAAAAATGTGCGACCGCCCAGTTACGGTAAAAACCCGCTTGGGCTGGGATGATAATACCAAAAACATCAAAGAAGCCGCACAAAGATTGTATGATGTAGGCGTGCAAGCACTCACCATTCATGGGCGTACACGCACACAAATGTATAAAGGTGAAGCCGATTGGACTTTGATTTCGGAGGTAAAAAATATGCAAAGCATCAATATGCCTATTTTTGGGAATGGAGACATAGATTCACCCGAAAAAGCCCTAGATTATAAAAATAAATATGGTGTAGATGGCATCATGATAGGCAGAGCTGCTATAGGTTATCCTTGGATTTTTAGGGAAATCAAACACTTCCTTGCTAATGGAGAAAAACTTTCTCCTCCAGATATTTCAGAAAGGGTGAATGCTTGCAAAAAACATTTTGCTTTTTCTTTGAAATGGAAAGGAGAGAAATTAGGTGTTTTTGAAATGCGCAACCATTATGGAAATTATTTTAAAAATATGCCCGATTTTAAGCCCTACCGAATCAGATTGGTGCAATCTGATTTGCCTGAAAACGTATTTGAAACATTAGAAGAAATAGAAAATCATTATAAAATAGCCATTTGAAATCTTTACTCACACTCAATAGGTACTTCGTTAAGTACAAATACCGATTTCTATTAGGCATACTTTTTGTGTCGGTGTCTAATATTTTTGCCATTATTCCCGCTCGCATGGTAAGAAGTGCCATAGATTTGGTTTTAGAAAGTGTGCAAAAACTTAAAAATACTTCTTTAATAGACTCGGAAATCATTCAAGCAGAATTTCAAAAGCAACTTCTTATTTATGGCATTTTGATTATCTCTTTCGCTCTTTTGAGAGGTGTTTTTATGTTTCTAACCCGACAAACGATTATTGTCATGTCTCGATACATGGAATTTGATCTAAAAAATGAAATCTATGCGCATTACCAAAAATTACCCATTTCATTTTACCGAAAAAACAATACGGGCGATTTGATGTCTCGCATTTCTGAAGATGTGAGCAAGGTAAGAATGTATCTTGGCCCTGCTATTATGTACGCTCTCAATCTTTTTGTAACCTTTGCTATGGTGATAGGCTACATGATTTTGACCAATCCTGAGCTTACATTTTATGTTCTTATTCCTTTGCCCTTGCTTTCTATAAGTATCTATTATGTAAACACTTACACTGAAAAAAAATCTTTGCAAATCCAAAAGAGCCTTTCCGATCTCTCCACTTATGCCCAAGAAGCGTTTTCAGGAATAAGGGTTTTAAAAGCGTTTGCCAAAGAGAAAATTTCTTCAAATAGTTTTGAGAAACATAGCCAAGAATACCGAACTCGCTCGCTAGAGCTTACCCAGGTAAACTCCTTTTTTTATCCTTTAAATATCGCTTTAATAGGCTTGAGTACTTTGCTCACCATATATATAGGTGGCTTGCAGGTGATAGAAGGTAAAATTACCCCTGGAAATATTGCCGAATTTGTTATTTATGTCAATATGCTTTCTTGGCCTGTAACCTCTTTGGGTTGGACTTTGAGCTTAGCAAAAAGAGCAGAAGCCTCACAATCAAGGATAAATGAGTTTTTGGCTGCCAAAAATGACATCATTTCTACTAAAAATATTTTAGCTGAGGTTAAAGGTGAAATTCGTTTTGATCATATAAGTATGGTTTATCCAGAAACAGGCATAAAAGCATTAGACAATATTAGTTTTAGTTTACCGATTGGTTCAAGTTTGGCAATTTTAGGAAATACAGGTTCTGGCAAAAGTACTTTGGCCGCTCTTTTTACTCGAACATACGACCCAACAGAAGGAAAAATTTTAGTAAACAATATTGATTTAAAAGATTGGTCTATAGACCATTGGAGAAGAAAAATTGGCTATGTACCGCAAGATGTTTTTCTTTTTTCTGATACGATTAGAAACAACATTGCGTTTGCCGACAATAATTTGAGCCAAGCTGAAATAGAAAAAGCGGCTAAAATGGCTTGTGTTAGTGAAAATATCAATGGATTTGAGCATAAATACGAAACTTATATTGGCGAAAGAGGCATAACACTTTCTGGCGGGCAAAAACAAAGAATTTCTATCGCCCGTGCCATTGCCATTAACCCCGAAATATTACTTTTGGATGATTGTCTTTCGGCTGTAGATACCCATACAGAAAGCCAAATTTTGAATAATTTAGCCCAAATTATGGAAAGCAAAACAGGGATAATTATTTCACATCGGGTTTCATCAGCTCGTTTGGCAAGCAAAATTATTTTCTTAGATAATGGAAAAATAGTAGAAGAAGGTACGCATGCTGAACTGATGCAACTCAATGGGATGTATAAAAGTCTATATGAAAAACAAGAAACGGAGCCTGAAATCGTGAATTTGTAAAAATGTGCATTGAAAAATAAGGCATCGTATGAAATACCCAAACATCAGAGAAGAGGAACTAAAAAACAAAATAGCCCAAGATTATTTTTGGCTTTATGATTGCACAAAAATAATTGGCAATCTTGACTTTTGTGTCTCTATGCTTCAAACTGAT
>JAAFJZ010000227.1 GCA_013298205.1 Cytophagales bacterium | reverse complement strand
CTTTTATTTTATTAAAAGATTTTATGATGGATGCCCCTATTTTTAAATCAAACCCGAATTTCGTTCCCAAAGATGGCACAGGACTTAATCCTTTGCTTCAAAACTATTGGATGGTAATTCATCCTCCCACTTTGTTTTTGGGTTTTGCTACAACTTTAGTACCTTTTGCTTATAGCTTGGCGGGTTTGTGGCTTGGGAAATATAAAGAGTGGATTCGTCCTGCCTTGCCTTGGGCTCTTTTTTCAGCATTAATATTAGGAATTGGCATACTCATGGGAGCGTATTGGGCGTATGAAACCCTAAATTTTGGTGGTTATTGGAACTGGGATCCTGTCGAAAATGCTGTTTATGTTCCTTGGCTTGTGCTTGTGGCTGCTATTCATGGCATGATTATTTTTAATAACAGAAAGGCTTCATTGCGCACCACGATTATTTTATCACTCTCTGTTTTTTTACTCATATTATACTCTACATTTTTAACTAGAAGTGGTATTTTAGGAAATGCTTCTGTGCATTCGTTTACCGATTTAGGTCTTTCTGGGCAATTGCTTACTTATTTATTGAGTTTTGTTTTGGCTACAATTGGTATTTTGGCTTATAGATGGAAATCTATTCCCAGTCAAAAAGAAGAAACATCTTTATATTCACGTGAATTTTGGATGTTTTTGGGTATTTTGGTTCTATTATTGGCGGCATTTCAGGTTTTGCTCATGACCTCGGTTCCCGTTTTCAATACCATTTCCAAAGCTTTGGGTTTTGAACAGCAATGGGCTCCGCCTGCCGATGCCCCCAAATTTTATAGCGATTGGCAGATTTGGTTTTCTATGCTTATTGCCTTACTTTCTGGCATTGGGCAATATGTTTACTGGATAAAAATAGACAAAAACAAACTCCTAGATTCGCTCTATATCCCTTTTGTGATTAGCCTTATTCTTGCAGCAATTGCTGTTTTGGTTTTTGATGTGAGAGAGATTCCATATATTCTATTTCTATTCTTTTCTATTTTTTCTTTGGTAGCCAATTGTATTATGCTTTTTACAATTATTCAAAAAAACACTTCACTTTCTGGAGGCGCATTAAGCCATATTGGTGTGGCTTTGATGATGATAGGTGTTTTGTTTTCTTCTGGTTATTCCAAAGTCGTTTCCCTCAACAAATCGGGTTTATTGTATTCCAAAGATTTTTCTACCGACATGAACCGAGACAATATTCTTTTATTTTATAATGAAACCCAAAAAATGGCTCAATATAAAGTTACCTACAAAGGCTTGAGGATGGAAGCTGCCAATGCCAATTCGTTCATTAATCCTGCCGATATCAATCTTTTGGAAATCAAAAATACGGCTACAGCTAATAAAGACATTTTCAAAAAAGAAGAAAAAATATTCACAAAAGGAGATACGATTAAGATTTTGGCTGAAAACTCATTTTACGAAATCGAATTTGAAGATACCACGGGAGGCAAATTTACCTTATTCCCTCGTGCGCAAGTAAACCCACAAATGGGGCTTTTGGCATCTCCTGATATCAAACACTCTTTGGGTTTTGATTTGTATGCACACGTTTCATCTATTCCCGATCCTGTAGAAGATAAAAAATGGAAAGATGCTGAAAAACAAGTAGTAAGCATAAAAGACACTTTTTTTATTGGCGATTATATAGCCGTTTTAGATAAAATGGAAGGCTTAAAAGCGGTAGAAAATGTAGTTTTAGGGCCAGAAGATGTAGCCGTAAAAGCACATATTAGACTTTTGACTCAAAAAGGAGAAGAATTATTACATCCTGTATTTGTAATTAAAGATAAAATGTTGGGCTTAATTCCCGACCAAAGAAATGATTTAGGCATTAAAATCTCTTTCTCTTTCATTGACCCAGAAAAAGAGCAGTTTACTTTTAGTTCTCAAATCGCACAAAAAGAATGGGTGATATTAAAGGCTATGAAAAAACCTGGGATTAATTTGCTTTGGTCGGGTGCTTTTATTCTTGTGGTGGGCATAAGCCTAGCCATAAATAGAAGATATAGAGAATTTAAGTTAGGGAGAGATAAAAATACAGAAATCAATTTGTATAAGTAGCTCAAAAATTAATTGGGGCATACTTTTTTAATTAACTTATATCCAAATCCTGAACATAATTTACAAGTTATTCCCAAATTATTGTTATTATTACATTGGTTACAAACTATAAATCCTTTTTGTAAGCAATATGTGCAAGGTTTATAAATTTGTTGAAACGCATTTTTTTGAACCACTACTTTGCTTCCCATACAATCTTTACAAAGCACTTTTTGGTTTCCTGCACAAGTTTTACAATATTTTTTCTTAATTCCTTCACCATTACAATTGGTGCAATTTTCGATTTCTTCACAAAAATTTTTGTTAACTGTTTTAGTAATGCTATTCTTTTTAATACCCTCAAGCATTAGTTTGGCATCCATAACAAAATTGTTTGAAAGGTTTGATGAGTTTAAAAATTTCTCTAAAACAGTTTCGGATTCATTGAACCTAGATAAATGAAATAAAGTCTTTCCATAATAATAACACAAATCACCACTTAATTCTATATCTGTTTTAAAAACTTTCAAAAGAACATGATAGGCTGATTTATAATCATTTTTCTTTATTAAACTATCTATTGTAGGAACATAATTATTCTCAGATTGTGCGTAGTTATTAAAGTTAAAAGTCAAAAAAAATGAAAGAAATAAAATTATTTTTTTAAAATAGTTTAAATGAAATTTTTTCAAAAGGGGTTAAATAATTTATATGTTTTACAAAATAAAGGCTTAGAAATGAATATACAAACTTTTACATTACTTTTGAAGTCAAAAAAGTAAATACATTTCATTTAATATATTTTAATGAACAAATATTTGATAGCCTGTTTGGGAAATATCGGCAACGAATATAAAAATACAAGGCATAATATCGGTTTTAAGATAGCAGATTTTATAGCAAAAGAAAACAATATTAGTTTTAATTCAGCAACCTCGGGGCATATAGCTAGATATTATTTAAAAGGTAAAACGTTTATATTTCTAAAGCCTAATACTTACATGAATTTGAGTGGTATTGCTGTACAATATTGGTTAAAAAAAGAAAACATTAGTAACGAAAACCTTTTGGTAATTACAGATGATTTAGCTCTTCCATTTGAAACGATTCGTCTTAAACCTAAAGGTTCAAGCGGAGGGCATAATGGTTTAAAAAATATACAAGAAACCTTAAATTCAGATCAATATCCTAGATTACGTGTAGGAATTGGAAACGAATATTCTAAAGGTAATCAAGTAGATTTTGTGTTAGGAGATTTCTCTAGTTTAGAAATTGCAATTTTACCAGGAATTATTTCAAAGTGTCATCAAATGATAGAATCATTTGCTTTAGAAGGCATAGAACGAACAATGAATAAATTTAATTAAATTTAATTTGCATTTTTGAAACGTTAATAAAATAAAATCGTAACAAAATTTTTTTTTCCTAAAATATTTTTGAAATTTGCATGTATAAAAAACTTTTAATATAAAATATGACGTTTTACAGAATCTTTATCACAGTTATGACTTTATTGATCAGCAATATTTTATTTGCTGGATCGATTATACTTACTGGTGTATATCAAGGTAAGAATATATATGTACAAAACCCTTTTACAAGCAACATGCAGGATTTTTGTACGGAAGATGTTTTTGTAAACGATATAAAAATCATGAGCAACATCAAGCAATCAGCTTTCGAAATCGATTTATCACAGTTTAATATCAATGACCAAATTAGAATTAAAATTATTCATAAAGACGATTGTAAACCAAGGGTTTTGAATCCGCAGGTAATAAGACAAAAAAGCGCATTTTTATTTACATCATTTGTTATTGACCACGAACAGTTAAATTGGGCTACAAAAGGAGAAAAAACAGGTAGTAAAATCTCTATAGAACAGTTTATTTATAATAATTGGGTTTCTATTAAAGATATGCCTGCCAAAGGATCAGCTACTTTAAATAATTATATATCGGAAGAACTTCATCATTCTGGAACCAATAAATATAGAATTAAATATACTGAGCTAGATGCACAAGTTTTTTATTCAAGAGTATTAGAACATACCTCTACCAAAGAACCCGTAACATTTTATCCCAAAAGAGCATCAACTACATTATACCTTTCAAGGCAAACTAATTACGAAATTTTAAACTCAGATGGTGCTTTAGTTAGAAAAGGAAATGCAAAAGATATTCCAGTTGAAGACTTAAAAACAGGTGTTTATTATTTGAATGTGGATAACAAAACAGAAAAGTTTCTGAAAAAATAACATTTCATTTTGTAATTCTTACATTCAATTCCTTATCAAGGAGTTTTTCATTTATTATTCTCAATTTAATTAAATGAAAATATTTTTAACTGCACTTTTATTTTTTCCCTTTTTTATTTTTGCTTTCACACCAGATGAAATCATTGGGAAACCAATAACAAATGAATATAAGAAATTTAAGTTTCAATTCCAACTAGATTTCAGAAATTCATTTTTAGGAAAAAATATTGTACCGGTTCAGGTTTATGGTGTAAATTGTGGAATTTTACACAATCAAAAATTTCGTTATGGTCTTGGTGTTTATCTTATTGATGAAACTTCTAATAAAGAACTTGGCTTTTCACATTTGGGAAGACAAATTAAAGTAGAAAATGGCGAATTTGCTTTTACGCCTACATATTTTGCGAATAGAAACTTATTTTTAATGTATGGAACTTTAAACTTTACCTACATTTTGCTGAATAATAAATATGTTATTCTTGGTTTTCCTGTAGAACTAGGATTTGGAGGTTATTCTTATCAATTAGATAATATAAAAGTCAATTCTGAATTAAGTACAAAAGAGAAAGAAATAGCAGAGACACGTTTAAACCAGCCGGCTACCCAATCTATATTAAACCGAAAAATTTAGATTACATAAGTTAACTATAAATTCGTTGGGTTTTTGATAATGGGAAAACATTTTCCAAAAGTTTTTCATCCGTTCTCTCATTGTGCCGAGATATCTATTGTTTG
>JAAFJZ010000226.1 GCA_013298205.1 Cytophagales bacterium | reverse complement strand
AGAATCTCCAATCGTTTTAATCTTTTCTAAATTATTTTTTGACGCTATTGAATCAAATTGATGAAAAAATTGATTCAATTCCTTTACCAAATCTGAGGGTGTCATATGGCTTGCTATTTGAGTAAACCCAACGAAATCTGTAAACAAAATACTTACTAAATCATAGTTTTTAGGATTTGCAGCTCCTTTTTCCTTTAACTCAAAAGCAACTTGTTCGGGTAAAATGTTTAAAAGTAAATTATCAGACTTTTCTTTCTCCCTATGCAAAGCCATTTTTTGATCCTCAAGAATTCTGTTGTTTTTCTTCTTGAGTTGATTATTTCTCATTAAAACAATTGCTAAAATTATAATTAGAATCAATCCTGCCGACATTGAAAAGATAATCACCCTTTCCCTTTCTATTTCCCTTTCTTTTAGTGTTTTATCTGCATTTAAAAGTTTAATTTCATTATCTCTTTTATGAATTTCAAATTTTGATTGTAGATCTGCTACTAAACCAGCTTTTTCATTACTAAAAAGTGTGTCTTTAAGATTTACAAAATCACCGTATAAATTAAACGCTGTTTTGAAATCTTTTTGTTTGGCATAAATTTTATACAAATTTTCGTAAGATGATAACTCTATGTATTTATTGTTATTAGAACTTGCAATGATTAAGGCATTTTGAAAACTTTCAATGGCACTTTTATTCTTATTTTGAAGTATGTAAATTATCCCATTCTATTGTAATTTCCAAGTTCTTCAGCTTGTTTTAGTGCTTTTTGACAATACTGAAGTGCTAAATCTAAATTCTCCTTTTTTTGGTAAAGTATGCCAATATTGATAAATGAGCTTAGTAACCCTTGCTTATTGCCTAATTTTTCTTTTAGTTCCAGTGATTTCAGCAAAAAAGGCATGGCATTATCTAAATCTCCTACTGATTCATACAAATCACCAATATTATTTAATGAGGTAGCTATGTTATATTGATCACCTATTTCTTCACGAATTTTAAGAGCTTTAATGTAGTATTCTTTTGCTTGATCAAATTTTCCATTTATTTTATATAAAATACCTAAATCATTGAGTGCATAAGCCTGTCCTCTTTTATTATTTATTTTTTCGAATATTTCAAGTGATTTTAAATAATTTTCTAATGCCTCAGTTGTTTGACCTTGCTCATCTTCACAAATTCCTAATATTCGATAAGCTTCAGCTTCACCAGCTTGAAAATTGATTTTTTTAGCAAATTCAATTGCTTTCTTTATGTTGATTTCAGCATTAGAAATATCATAATCTGTTTCAAGATATGCTACATGATTCAGAACATTAATATATTGGCTATCAACTTCATGTACTTTTAGCCATTGCTTTAAACTATCAATTTCAGGCTGTTTAGCATACAGAGTAGATATACTTATTAAAATAAAAACAAAAACCAGTGAACACACAATCTTAGTAAAAAGCAAAATTGATGTATATTTTTTTTCTGCGAGAATCAATTTGAAATTATTTTATAGTAAAATTGTTAAAGTGTAAATATATCAAAATATAAACAATAATCAATTTATAAAACGTCAAAATTACACCTTCTTATTTAATTAGCCAATTGCTGATTCTAAATCCTCAATAAGGTCAGACGCATCTTCTACACCTACACTAAGTCTGATTAATGTGTCTTTTAAACCATTTTTCTCTCTTTCTGATTTAGGGATGCTTGCATGGGTCATACTTGCAGGGTGCCCAACTAAAGACTCCACCCCTCCTAGTGATTCTGCCAAAGAAAAAAGTTTTAACTTTCTCATAAACAAAAATGCATCCTCAATATTTTGGCTTTTCAGACTAAATGAAACCATTCCTCCAAAATCATTCATTTGTTTTTTAGCTACTAAATGATTGGGATGGTTGATTAATCCAGGGTAAAAAACCTGTTCTACTTTTGGGTTTTGCAAAAGAAAACTTGCAATTTTTTTAGCATTTTCACAATGCCTTTCCATTCTTAAATGCAATGTTTTTATGCCCCTTAAAATCAAAAAACAATCTTGTGGCCCAGGAATTGCACCACAGGCATTTTGAATAAACTTTAAAGAATCATAAATATCTTTATGGTTGGTAATTATTGCTCCCATAACTGAATCAGAATGACCTCCTATGTATTTTGTAACAGAATGCAACACAATGTCGGCTCCCAAATCTAAGGGATTTTGCAAATATGGTGAAGCAAAAGTATTGTCAACACAAGTTAGGATATTATACTTTTTAGCCAATTCGGTGTATAAACGAATATCAACAATGTTTAAAAGTGGATTTGTAGGCGTTTCGATCCAAAAAAGTTTAGTTTCATTTGTAATATGCTTCTCCAAGTGTTGTGCATCATCCATAGATAAAAACTTGAACTTAATACCATATCGTTCAAATACTTTGGTAAAAATCCTATAAGTGCCTCCGTATAAATCATTTGTTGAAATAACTTCGTCTCCGGGATTTAATAATTTTAATATGGCATCGGTAGCTGCCAAACCTGAAGCAAAGCAAAGTGCGTGTTTTCCATTTTCTAATGCGGCTAAATTATTTTGAAGTGCATCTCTGGTTGGATTTTGGGTACGTGCATATTCATAACCTTTATGTTTTCCAGGTGATTCTTGAACATATGTAGAGGTTTGAAAAATTGGTGTCATAATAGCACCAGTACTAGGATCAGGTTCTAAACCTGCATGAATGGCTTTTGTTGCAAATTTCATTTTTTTGATTTCAAAAATTTACTTAAATGATTAACCCCTAAGTTTAAATTTATATTTTTTATTTCAATCTCAAGAACATAAAAAAAACTATTCTTCGAAAATGATAAGCGCAAGCTAATAAAGGTTTTTGAATAAAAAGTTGTTTGTCATTAAACTACTTAAAATTGAAAAACAAAACTTTCAAAAATAACAAATTGAGAATTATTAAGTAAATATAATAATTCTCAATTTTAAGAATAAATTAGATAATATTGATTACTTATTTTAAACTAATGACTTACAGCTAATTTTAGAATTTTTGCTGTTTCATTTTTAGATGACAGTTTTAGTAGATAAATACCAGACGCAAGTTTTTCAGTAGAAAGTACAAAACCATCTTGATTTTCAAATGTTTTTCCTTCTAAAACAACACTACCTGTTTGGTCATAAAGCGCCCAAGAAACTTCTTTTGAGATGTTTTTAGAGAAAACAACCATCGTTTGCAAATCAGAAGGATTCGGTATAAGTGAAACCATCACTTCTGAACCATCTAAATCCTTCAAACTTGTGTTTGAAGATGGAGGAACAGATGGAGAAGGAACAAGCGGAACACCTGGACCAGAATAAGCTACTTGGTAAATAGTTCTTTTACTTACATCTTGAACAAAAGCCAAAACTCCAATTTGTGTAGAATTACCAATATTAGTCATTGCCCAATTTCGGGTAACGATTTCTTCATCTCCTTTTGCCCATTTACGATTAAATACAGCTCCTGCGGCATCTGGCATAAGTTTACGCATAACCCATTGGAAGTTCAATTGTCCGTTTGCAGCAGGAGAGCTTAAGTTTATACTTCTTTCTACAGCTACAACTTGTAAAGTAACTAAGCTATCAAAAATCATATTCGACTTAACAGAAACATTGGCACTTAAATTATTTCCAGTAATATTTTTAGTAATATTAATGGTAAAAGAAGCATCCTCCAAAGAAGAGCGATAAAGCGCGTTCAAATCAAATGAGGTAAAAACTTTACCATTAATTACATTTCTTGGTACTTGAGAAACTCCATAATATAAAACTCTAGCACTATTATCTGTAACATTTGTACGATTTAGGGTATCAAAACCTGGAAAATTAGTATGGTAAAATAAAGGAATTAAATCTATATTTTTCTTATTTAATCTATCTGCGGCTGCAAAAATGATTTCACTTTGTTTTTTGCTTTCACTTCCAAATACTGGGCTAGTTTCAGATGAATTTACAAATTGCTCCACCAAAACTGATCTGTTTCTATCTTCAATTGCAAATGAATTGAAAGCAAATCCATCTATATTGGCTGGGACTTTATTAGAGTTTGAGCTACCAAATGCAATTCTAAATCTAACATTTTTTGTTGTATCTTGTCTTATTAAATTATCGATTCCTATACGAGCACTAATCCAGGGTGCTGATAGTTTGGTTGTATCTGTCCATCCGTCTCCAGTTCTATTAAACTCAATCTTGCCTGGATTTCCGTTAATATTCTTTTTGTTATACCAATTTAGTCCTTTTAAAGTATCAGCAGAACCTATATTTGACCAAGTAAAACCACCATCAAAAGAGGATTGAAGAACAGCTCCTGCATTTTGCATTTGGTATTTCAAACCAATTTTAACCATAGGTTTTGTCATTTTCTTTAGGTTAAAACAAGGGCATTCAATATAAGATTGTTCTTTCCTTGAATAAGAAGAATCTCCAGATGTAGACGCATTTCCCATGTACCAGATACTATCAGCTGATTTTACAAAGGTTTTTGAAGCTGGGCCAAATTTCCAACTAGAAAATTCACTTTTAGGTGAAATCACAAAGCCCTGTTTACCATTTTTAGTTTCATAACGGTAAGGTGCTTGCGGACTTGGTGTAATCGTTGGTAAAATATAAAAGGTTTTGGTAATTGTTTTTTTACATGAACTACTACCCGTTTGAGCTGTAAGTTTTACATTGTATAAAGCAGAATTACCGTATATTTTAGAAGGATTTTGGAATGTTCCAAGCGTTTTGCCTAAATGACTTTGAAGTGATGGAACAACACCTGAACCTAAGTTCAAACTATCACCATTTCCGAAATTCCAAGCCCATCTATCTACAACAAAGCCTTGTGCAATTGTAGATTTGTCTATAAAAAAAGAAGTATCTGAAAAGCAATGTCCTCCAAAATCAAAATCTACAATAGGATAGGGAGAAATGGTAAAGTTTTTGCTTATTGAACTAGCACAACCTCTAAATGATCTTACATCCAGAGTTACGGTTTTAGAACCTTGAAGAGAATAAACTACTTGAGGTGCTTGTAAAGTAGAACTTAATGGAAA
>JAAFJZ010000225.1 GCA_013298205.1 Cytophagales bacterium | reverse complement strand
ATTTTAAAATAAAATATTATTAAATTTATTTAGATTAATTACAGATAGTGCATTAAATTTGTAAAAAATTAATCTTTAAAATGGAATCAAACCTGAATTGCTTACAAGATAATGAATTTGATAGAGATTTATTTATAAAACTTCTTTCTCGAGAATGTGCATTTAAAAAATGTTGTAAAAGTTATAAAAAGGGAAAAAGATGTCGTAAATGTCCTAAAGATTAATCTTTAAACAATGAGTTTTTTTATGTATGATGTGTTCTTTTTCAAAATATATTCCTATCCATTTATTCTAATTTTTTTTTCTTTTTTTTAAAATTAGTTCTTTTCTCTCGATTAATAAGTTTAAATTCATAATTTTGAACAAGCTAAGTTTATGAATTTTAAACTTAAATGTACTTGCTTAAGTACAAATACTTTAATAAATATTTATATGAAATTTTCTTTTAAAATTTCCTTATTTACTGTTAGGATTTTGGTTTTATTTTTTTTGCTTACTTCAAATCTTTATGCCCAAAATATTGATTCAGATAGTGATTCTAAAGAAGATGATGTAAATGTAACATCAGTAAAGCAAATTGATATAATCTTGCAGCAATCGTTTGATGCTAATATAAGCAACCCACGCAAGTCTTTAAGATTAGCAAAAAAAGCAAAAAGAGTTTCAACTCGTCTTAAATATTCAAAAGGAGTTATAGATGCCGATTTGATAATTGGAGCATTGTTTTTTGATAGGGAAGACTACAAAGGCGCTTTAGAAATTTATAAAGAAGCTTTAGAGATTTCTCAATTGAAATTCAAAAAAGATACCACATTAAAAATTAAAATTTTAAATTTAACAGGAAATGCATACAAGGCAAATCGAAATTATTCTGAAGCGCAAAAGCTTTATGAATCGGCTTTGGAAATAAATATACACAATCAAAATGAAGCTGAAATAACCAACTCCTATATTAACCTAAGTAATCTTTATTATCAAAGCGGTGATTCTAAAAAATCTCAAGATTATTTAATTAAAGCTTCTAAATTAATTGAAAGTACCAGAAGCAAGAAAAACGCGGACCCTTTAGGTAAATTAGGAAATGCCTATGATAAAAGAGGCGAATTTGCTAAAGCTTTAGATTATTTTGAACAATCACTTCAAATTTATAAAGACCAAAATGATTATTCTGGCATTGCCACTACATTGGTTTCAATTGGGTACATTCATTACAATTTAAAAGATTTTAATAAAGCCGATAGGTATTTTCATGAAGCATTATCTATAGGGAAAGAAAAAAATATAAAAATTGCAATCCTAGAAAGTTATCAAGGACTTTCACATATTTCAAGTCAAAGTCAAGATTATAAAAAGGCTTATGAACTGTATAAGAAATACATCAATATTAAAGATTCGATTTTGGAAGAGGACAAACAAGAAGAGATAACGAAAATGAAATCTAAACTTCAGATTGAAATTAATAAAAAAGAAATAGACTTGCTTAAGCAAGAAAAAGAAAACCAAAAGTTAGAATATAACAACAATAAAATAATAGCCAGATCAAGTTTTTGGGGTCTTTTTTTAACTATTCTTCTATTGGGAGTGTTGATTTATTTATACATTGATAAAAGAAAATCAAATTTAAAATTAGAAACTACTCGTTTGGAACTAGAAAATTTGAATGCTACCAAAAATAAGTTTTTTTCAATTATAGCACATGATTTAAAATCTCCTATTGCCTCTTTAAGTGGTTTTTTGCAAATTCTGATTGCTTTTCCAACTTCTATTAAGCCGGAAGAAATAAAATCTTTTGCGATAAAAATAGATCAATCTGTAAATAGTTTGAAAGAAATGATGACCAATGTTTTGAAATGGTCTCAAAGCCAGATGGACAACATTCAATTGAATATTGAAGATTTATCTCCATACACATTAGCGGAAAATGTAGTCAATATTTATAAATCCCAATCTGATGATAAAGAAATACTACTTATACAAAATGGAGATTCAAATTTGACCTGTAAAGCTGATAAAGATATGTTGGAATTTATTATTCATAATCTTATTCATAATGCGATTAAATTTACGAAAAGAAAAGGTAAAGTAGAAATTAATATTTACGAAAAAAACGATAAAGTATTTGTAAGTGTTAGTGACTCGGGCGTAGGAATAAATGAAGAAATTCAAAATAAAATTTTTAACCTTACAAACTTAAACCATTCAAGAGGTACAGAAAATGAAATGGGCACTGGACTTGGGCTTATTTTATGTAAAGAATTTGCAGAAAAAATGAAAGCTCAATTTTCTTTTATATCTAAAGTAAATGAAGGAAGTAAGTTTACGATATGCATGTCGAAATGATTTGACTTTTCAATTTTGGAGTTTAATTTGTTATTAATTAAGCTATGACTTAATATCAAATGCAAAATATTTCTATTCTAAAATTAAAATTCAATTTTTTGTTTCTACCTATTTCAATTTCAATAGGTGTGAACTTTCGAATTATTTTTGGTTTACTCATGCTTATCAGTTCGATTCGATTTTGGAGCATGGGATGGATTGAAGAACAATATCTCAACCCAGCTTTTCATTTTAAATATTTTGGTTTTGAATGGTTGGAAGTATTGCCTGAAAAATATCTGTATTGCCTCTACGCTTTAATGGTATTGACTTTATTAGGGATAATAACTGGCTTTTTGTATCGAATTTCTACGGTATTGTATTTTTTAATTTTCACTTATTTTGAATTAATAGATCTAACTTATTATTTAAACCACTACTACTTAGTAAGTCTATTATCTTTTTTGTTGATTTTTGCTCCTTTTGGGAAAGCTTTTTCTCTTGACAATTTGTTTTTCAAAAGAAAAGAATACACTAACATTGAATTCTATTGGATATTTATTTTTCAGTTTCAAATAGCTTTGGTTTATATATATGCTGGGATAGCAAAAATGAACTCAATTTGGTTATTTGAAGCCATGCCGTTAAAAATTTGGCTGCAATCAGCCTCAAGTATACCCTATTTGGGCGGCTTCTTTCAAAATGAGACAATAGCTTATTTATTTTCTTGGGCAGGTATGATTTTTGATTTAAGCATAATTTTTTTGCTTTTAAACAATAAATTAAGATTCATTTCATATTTAGTATTATTGCTTTTCCATGCTTTTACAGGATATTTATTTCAAATAGGCATGTTCCCGCTTTTAATGTCGGGATTGGTTTTGATTTTTTTTGGTGAATCATTTCATAATCAAATTCTTTTATTTCTTAAAACAACTTTCAGAAATCAAATCAAATGCAATTCAACAGAAATTTCAAATATACTTTACAGAAATAAATCTGTTTTGTTTTTTACATTTATTTCGATTTATATTTTTTTTCAAGTTGTCTTTCCTTTTAGGTATTTGTTGTATAAAAATGATTTTTTTTATTCAGAACAAGGTTACCGTTTTGGATGGAGAGTGATGCTTTTTGAAAAATCGGCTGATGCTATTTTTTATGTTACAAATACTCAAACAGGTAAAAAACAACCAGTAATTAATTCAGATTTTTTGAACCCACACCAAGAAAAGCAAATGTCTATGCAACCCGATATGATTTTACAGTTTGCACATTTTCTAGCCAAAAACTATAGCATTTCAGGCATAGAACCCAATATTACAGCAGAAGTGAGGGTGATGTTGAATGGCAAACCTAGTATATTTTTGTTTAATCCAGATTTGGTTTTAAATAAAATTGAAGACAGTTTTAAAGAAAAAACTTGGTTAAATTTTGTAAAATAATTGATTTCATTTTAGGTATTTGACCAAAGTACTTAGCTTAAATAAATCGAAAAAAAATAAAAATTTTGGATTTAAAAGTATAATTTTTTTGCAAATATACGAAATAGGGTTTGCTAATAATTTTAATACCCAAAAGAGTCTGAGTTTTTTGAATTTCAAAACCAGCTGAATTAAGGGCAAAACTTGTGCTTCATTTGGAGCTAATTTGTAAAGTAAATTTAAGTTTTGAATCGCAAGTTGTGTTTTAAAAAGAAAAATATCATTTTTTTCTAACCCTAGGTGGAAAGCAAAGTTATCAATATGTGTGATTTTGATATTTTTTTCAGAAGCCAATATTCCCCAATATGTATCTTCATGTCCGTATTGAGTAAATTTTTCTTCCAATGGAAAACTTAAAAAAATGTTTTTTTGAATCATTAAATTAAAAAAAGTAAACGATAAATATGGTTTATTTTGACGTACAACAGATTTTTTCTCCTCTCTATTTTTACCACAATTCCAATGTAAAAGATATTCGTTTTGCGGGGCTTCATCAAAATATTTTACGCCTCCACAAATTAAATTTGCGCCTTTTTGAGCTTCAATAATATATTTTTCAATAAGATTTTGATTGGGTAAAGAATCTCCATCTAAAAAAATTAAAAAATCATATTTTGCTTCCTTTGCTAATAGGTTTCTTATTTTGCTTCGTCCAATATTTTTGTTTAGTTTTTTTAAAATAATATTTTCAGAAGGAGGCAAATATGCTGTTTCCCAGCAGTTTAAAACATTTGGGCTGGCATCGTCATAAACTCTAATCTCCCATTTTTGTATAAGTTTAGATTGGGTAAACTGTTTATAAAGTTCTAAAATAAGCTCATTTGCGTTGTGTTCATATACTGGAATGAGAACTGAAATATACATTTTCTAAATTAAATTATGACCTCTAAAAACCATTCCTAAAGGTAAGATTTTGTTTGAAATGTCTATAAATCCCATTTCTGAAGCTTGAGTGAAGTTTAAATCTTTTAAAAATGATTGACTAAGATTTTGAGCTACTATTGGAGAATGCCCCAATGAATACATGTTCAAAACCCAAAAGTAACTTTTATGATCAATTAGCTCGCTACAAAGTTGGATGAGCTCATTTATTTGGCTTTCTAAAGTCCATTTTTCGCCATCAGGCCCACGTCCGTAAGCTGGTGGATCTAAAATAATTCCTTGATACTTTTTACCTCTTCTTATTTCTCTTTTCACAAACCCCAAAGCATCATCAAGCACCCACCTAATATCTTTTTGATTTGAAAGTAACATATTTTCTTAGATCGG
>JAAFJZ010000224.1:1600-5071 GCA_013298205.1 Cytophagales bacterium | reverse complement strand
GAATCAGGTATTTTAGCTGCCTCAAGTGCATTTGTTCCTTTGTCGGGGTCAGGCAAAAAACCTCTATGAACCCGGAGGTAATGCACCGAATCTTTGGCATTCAGCAAGCCGTACACAAATGTGTTTTCACGGTAAGGTGCGTTTATGTCAAGTGTATTATTACAAGATACACAACATACGCAGACAATCAAAACAAACAGACAGATTTGGATTTTCATAGATTTTAGTTGGGCTGGGTTGGGTTATATTAAGCCGGTTATACCTTTATTGATGCTTTTTAAATCTTGTATTCATGATGATCAAAACTAAAATAATAATGCAGGTGTTAGATTATGCAATTAAACAAATAATTAAGATATTTACACTATTTTAATAATTTATAAACGGATTTTATAAATTAGCTTGCACCCTGTTTTCAAATTACGGAATGAATATTTTCAAAATTAAATGTACGCTTTATTTTTAGAAATCTAACAATATGATTCAAATAAAATTAACCTATTTTGATTCCTTACAAAATCAGAAAAACAATTTAATTCATGTTTTGTACGCTTTTTTGATACTTTTTGCATAACAATTGTAAATATAAAAACAAACTTATTCTCATATTTATAAAAAAAAACGCACAGTCAAGTAAATTCTAATTACACAAATAGTGGAATTCAAATTATTAAAACCAAAACAGGCACTCAACAAAGCCTTTTTAAAAGTAAAACCGAACAGGACTGCAATTGAAGGTTTTAAAACCCATTTGATTACGCTACTGAACAGGACAAATGAGTCCGAAAGCGAAGAGTTTCATAAAAACTTGGTATCAGATTTTCTAAAAGACACGTATTACAAACAAAACCACTTTATAAATACCAAAGGTCGAAATGATTTAGTGATTCATAACGGAGCACGTGCAAACTCGACGGTGGGCGTAATTCTCGAAGCTAAAAAGCCGACCAATAAATCAGAAATGATTACCAGTAAAAAACTGAACGCCAAAGCATTTCAGGAATTGGTTTTGTATTATCTAAGAGAAAGAATAACACATAAAAACCTAGAAGTAAAACATTTGGTGGCAACCAATATTAATGAATGGTTTATTTTTGACGCTACACTTTTCGACCGGCTTTTTGCCCAAAATAAAGACTTTGTAAAAAAATTTACAGATTTTGAACAAGGACGGCTGGCAGGCTCCAAAACCGATTTTTTCTATAAACAAATTGCAGAACCTTTCATAGCCGATATAACTTCTGAAATAGAATTTGCCTATTTTAACATTCAAGATTATCAAAACATACTTCGCAATACAGACCATGCAGACGATAATGCACTGATTGCCTTATTTAAGCTGCTCTCTCCAGAGCATCTTTTAAAACTTCCGTTTACTAACGACAGCAATAGCCTAGACAAGCGCTTTTACAGCGAGTTGTTGCATATTATTGGCTTAACTGAAACCAAAGAAGGCGGCAAAAAATTAATTGAAAGAAACAAAGAAGGAGTAAGACACTCAGGAACAATACTTGAAAGTGCAATTGTTCAGTTGGATAGCTTAGACAAACTGGCTCGATTGGACAAACCAACCCAATTTGGAAATACGCTGCCAGAAAGACTTTTTAATGTAGCACTTGAACTTTCTATCACTTGGATCAACCGCATTTTGTTTTTGAAGCTGCTAGAAGCCCAACTTATTGCCTATCATAAAGGCGATAACTCTTATTCATTTCTCAACCTTGATAAAATCAAAAACTATGACGATTTGAACAGCTTGTTTTTTCAGGTATTGGCACGCAGGCATGAA
The DNA here is from genome assembly GCA_013298205.1 of Cytophagales bacterium. GTDB lineage: Bacteria > Bacteroidota > Bacteroidia > Cytophagales > UBA9547 > JAAFJZ01. The sequence continues at coordinate 3,282 of JAAFJZ010000224.1, read as the reverse complement.
GACCGAAACGAAGATGTGAAACAACTTTTTGAGAAAGTTCCTTATCTCAATTCTTCCCTTTTTGAGCCTACAGATATGGAGCAAGTTGCTCTATTCATCAGCAATTTAAAAGACGATAAAACCATTCCTATTATTTCAATCTCGGTTCTTAAAAACGATCGAGGAAAAAAACGCACAGGAAATTTAACAACCCTTGCCTACTTATTCGACTTCCTAAACGCTTACGACTTTGCAATCGAAGGCTCAGAAGAGATTCAAGAAGAAAACAAATCACTTATCAATGCTTCTGTACTTGGCTTAATATTCGAGAAAATAAATGGCTACAAAGACGGTTCGTTTTTTACTCCGGGTTTCATTACCATGTATATGTGTCGGGAAACAATACGCAAAGCCGTGGTGCAGAAATTCAACGAAACTAAGAATTGGAATTGTAGTAACTTTGAGGATTTATACGATAAAATTGAAGACCGAAAAGAAGCCAACCAAATTGTAAACAGCATTAAAATTTGCGACCCTGCGGTGGGCTCTGGGCACTTTTTGGTCTCTGCACTCAATGAAATGATTGCCGTTAAAAACGATTTGAAAATTCTGCAACACCGAGACGGAAAACGCCTGAAAGAATATCATGTGGAGGTGGTGAATGATGAACTTACTATAACCGACGAAGAAGGCGAATTTTTTGAATACCACCCCGGCAACAAAGAAAGCCAGCGCATACAGGAGATGCTTTTTCACGAAAAGCAAACCATCATTGAAAATTGCCTTTTCGGTGTGGATATCAACACCAACTCCGTAAAGATTTGCCGCTTGCGGCTATGGATAGAGCTTTTGAAAAATGCGTATTACAAAAACAGCACTGCGCTCGAAACTTTACCCAATATTGACATCAATATCAAATGCGGAAATTCTTTGGTGAGCCGTTTTGCGATTGATGCAGATTTGAAGCAAGCACTCAAAAAAAGCAAATGGACGATTGACAGCTACCGAATAGCGGTAGACACTTACCGAAACGCCGAAAGCAAAGACCAGAAGGGGGAAATGGAAAGGTTGATTACTGACATCAAATCGGGGTTCAGAACAGAAATTAACAAGAACGAGCCGAAGGTAAAGAAGCTACGCAAGCTCTCGGGCGACTTATTTCTGATGACCAATCAGACGCAAATTTTTGAAATGAGCAATAAAGAAAAAGCCGATTGGAACAAAAAAGTAACACAACTTACCGGAGAAACCAAAATACTTGAAACCGAGATTGAAGAAATAAAAAGCAATAAAATTTACGAAAATGCGTTTGAATGGCGTTTTGAATTTCCCGAAGTGCTCAATGATGAGGGCGATTTTGTGGGCTTTGATGTGGTGATTGGGAATCCGCCGTATATTTCAATTTCTACAATGGAGAGAAAAATGCAAAATCACTTTTCGTTTTGTGAATATGCAACTTTTACTAAAAATGCAGATATATATTGTTTATTTTTGGAATTGGCAAAGAAAATTGGAGATGAATATGCTTCAAATCATTTCATTATTTCAAATAAATGGCTTACCGCAAATTATGGATTAAAAACAAGAACTTTTTTATCTGAGAGAGTAAGCAATATTTTTATTGTTGATTTTAACAAATATCAAGTTTTTGAAGAAGCTGCCGTAGATTCTTGTTTACTATCGTTTTCTAATAAAAACGGTAA
>JAAFJZ010000224.1:0-1590 GCA_013298205.1 Cytophagales bacterium | reverse complement strand
TTAACAATATTAGTTCTACTACCAAAACAATAAATTTAAAAGACACATGGAATATTGGCGGATTTGATCATGAGATTATTAGAAAAAAAATTGAAACCAATGGTAAACCACTTTCAAACTGGGATGTAAAATTTTATAGAGGAATAACTACTGGATATAACGATGCCTTTGTGATTGACACCATTACAAAAGAAAAATTAATAGCTGAAGAGCCCGAAAATCATTTAATTATCAAACCTTTATTAAGAGGAAGGGATATAAAAAAATATAAGTTTGGACAAAGCCAGCTTTGGATTATTAACACACACAATGGCTTAAAATCAGAAAAATTGGCACCTATTGATGTTGAAAAAGTATTTCCATCAATTTATAATTTTTTGTTTGCCGATAAAGAAAAACTTACTAGCAGAATAGATAAAGGTGATACTTGGGCAAATTTGAGAAGTTGTGCATACATAAAAGAATTCGAGAAAGAGAAAATAGTTTTTACTAAATCTTCAAAAGTTCAAGCATTTGCTTATGACAACCAAAAGCATTTTTTGCTTAATACCAGCTACATGCTTGTAGGCGAAAAGTTAAAATATTTACTCGCAATTCTTAACTCAAGATTAGTTCAATTTGCTTTTAAAAATTTCTATCAAAGCGGTGGTATAGAAGGCGAAATAACAATTCAGGCTATTGAACAGATTCCTATTGTGTATCCGAATTATTCTCAAGAATTAGAATTGGTAAAATTGGTTGATGAGATTTTAATAGGTAGTTCAAAGAAAAAACAAATAGAATCAAATATTTTAGAATCCCAAATCGACCAATTGGTTTACAAACTCTACGAGCTGACCGATGAAGAAATAAAAATTGTAGAGGGAAATGGATAAATCTATTGTTGGCAAAATGTTTCATGCTATATCCTACGGTTAAAACCGTGGGCTATGGTTACAAAATCCAAAGAATATACGTATTAGGAATTAGATTGTAATGCCATTTAATTTTAAAAAATGCTCTAATACGCATTCAGGTAATAAAGATTCAAGTGATTAATTTTATTATTTCATTTCTACATATCTTTATTATTTATTCGATTTTCTTTTTAGAAATTTCTAGCCCGTCTAATAATTTCATTGCAATTTTATCTTTCATCGATTGCCACATTTTCCCGGCAGGATTTAATTCTTGGCAATATCGTACAAGCACACGCTTGCACCAGTAGGGTGTTTTTTTTATATTTCATTTTACAAAAGCACAAAAGTTAGTAAAATGACTTATTTTGGTGCTATACCCGATAGTGTCCAACAAGTAATGCTCAATTAAATAAATAGTTTTGATTTTGCATACTGAATAGCCTTTTTAGAATTTAAAGCATTACTTGTTGTATACTACCCAATACCTTAATAAAAAAACAGCCGTAAATATTTTACGGTTGTTTTTTATTAAGGCAAAACATTTTCATGGTACTTTGACAGTTTTTGTGGATAGAGCAAAATATAGCTAATACGCTCTATTTGAAGTTTTCAAAATGCCTCATTCCCAAAGCGGGTCTAAGCACATTTATTATTCGCTTATTGCATCTTTAAACTTAGACTTACCAAGTTT
>JAAFJZ010000223.1 GCA_013298205.1 Cytophagales bacterium | reverse complement strand
AGCCTATTTGCCAATCTTGGTAATAGTTTTCCCTCAAACCCACAGAGAAATACCCAAATTTGCTTTCCCAGTTTGATTGGTTGTATTTGATTTGTTGTACACGAAAAGCTTCAGAAAATGGCATTACATTTCTTTGTGAAACCCTGGCAATCATATCATTACGTTTGGCAAAAAAAGTATCAAACAAAGTTTGTAAGCCGGGAGAATCAAAAAAGTACAAGCGCACGCTGATTACAACTTTATCTCCAGCTTTAAAATTACTAGGTTTATCGTCTGTTGGGTATTTGGTATCGGAAATATAGTATTTATATTGCTCTCTCACCACAGGCGAACTTAATGTAAACTTGATTTTAGATCTATCTTTGTTTTCTTCCACATCATAACCATAATCTCCTTTTTCATTGCCTTGATGGCTCAAAAGCATAAATCCATTTTTTTGGGCATAAGAATGGAATCCCAAGCAAGGCACAGACATACTACCACTTCGCTCTTGTATGCGAGAAGGCCCTTCTTTGATGTTTAACCTAGGAACATCAGAAAAAAGTATCGGTTTGTTTGGACCCAAATCGGAAGTGTCATTCCAGAAAGGCATATAAGGCATGGTGCGAGCCTGAAAACGATTGCCATTGTACACTGCTGCGGGCATCAAAAGATAGTTTTCTTTCGTCCAGGTATTAAAGTTTAAATCTAATGAAACTGATGCATCATTAAGGTATCCTTTTTTACAAACATATTCTATTTTGAGGTCGTACACATTTTTTTGCATGGCTACTGCCTGCAAAGTGGGTGTAATCTGCCATTCACTTTCATTTAAGCGTATAGTAACAGGGCTCTCGTTTATATCAGTTTCAGTAAAAGAAGTTAATACATTGTACCTATCTGTATCATATTGATTTATTCGAGCCTTGATACTGCATTTGTATTTTGAAAGATTGCTCTGCCAGTTTTCTTGAGCAAATAATTGAGTTGAGATAATAAAGCTGAAAATGAAAATGTATTTTAACATATTAGAATAGATTATTTTGGCAAAAATAGTTTTTTGAAATGATAAAATTGAATTTTCTTTATATTTTAAACTGCAATTTAAAAATGGATTTCATAAAATGGTTGAAATGAAAAAAGTAAAGTTTTGTATTTTACAATTTATTTTGGATTAAAAACATAATATATTTAGTGCAATTTAAAATTAAACAGTTTTGCTTTTAAATTTTAAATTTAGTCGGATTTACTTCTGCCATCATTTCATAAACCAAATCATACACATCGTCTGGAGATGGTTTGGAGAAATAATCCCCATCTGTGGCATAAGCGGGTCTATGGGGTTTGGAAGATAGGGTTCTGGGTGTAGAATCTAAATATGCGTATGCATTTTGAACTTCTAAAACCTTTTGCATCATGTATGCAGAGCCTCCTCCAGGTACATCTTCATCTGCAAAAATAACTCTATTGGTTTTTTTAATGGAATTTATTATAAAATGATTTACATCAAAAGGCATCAGCGTTTGCACATCTATTACTTCACAATCTATGCCAATGGCTTGCAAATCTTCACAGGCTTCCATAACAATTCGGCACATGGTTCCATACGTTACAATGGTCATATCTTTCCCTTCACGAATGGTTTCTGGTACACCAATCGGAACGGTAAATTCAGCCAAATTAATCGGCATTCTTTCTTTGAGTCTATACCCGTTTAGGCATTCTATAATCAAGGCAGGATCATCAGATTGCAACATGGTATTATAAAAACCAGCTGCTTGGGTCATATTACGAGGCACGAGCAAATATATTCCTTGTAAAGTACCCAAAATCATGCTAATAGGAGAACCCGAATGCCAAACACCTTCCAATCTATGCCCTCGTGTACGGATGATAAGGGGAGCTTTTTGCCTGCCCTTGGTACGGTAATGCAAACAAGCCAAATCGTCTGAAAGAGTTTGTATGGTATAAATTAAGTAGTCTAAATATTGAATTTCAGCTATGGGTCTCAATCCTCTTAATGCAGACCCTATTCCTTGCCCGATAATTGTAGATTCTCTAATTCCTGTGTCAGTAACCCTAAGCACGCCAAATTCATCTTGTAAACCTGCAAATCCTTGGTTTACATCACCGATATCGCCTACATCTTCCCCGATGGCAAAAATCCTTTTGTCTTTATGAAACAAAGCAAAAAAATTTGCTCTTACTACCTCACGCCCATCTACCCAATCACTTTTGTCATTATAAATAGGTTGAACTTCTTTTACTAATAAAGCCGATTCTTGCGATTGGCTGTACAAATGCGAGCTATACCTTTCATTTCCTTCCGCTTGAAGTGCTTGTAAATAAGCAATCACTTCTGCTTTGCAGGCTATATTTTCTGTGCGAATAATTCTAACTAATTTTTTTAAGGCTTTTACATTATCAGAAAAAACAGGATTGGGTTCGCCCAAACGTATGGCTTTAAGTTTGCCAATTTCGTCTTTATTCTCACTTTGGTGATACGCTAAATCAAATAATGAAAGGGTTTTTTGGTGATCGGGCTCTAAGAATTTCAAATAATCTTGCCAAGCTTCATTCTTGGCCTTTTTTACCTTTTCCTCTACTTCCGCTTCCAGCTCTTCCAGCTCGTCTAGGCTACAATATTCATTTTCAAGCACCCATTCCCTCATTTTTTTGAGACAATCAAAATCTTTTTCCCATTCCAGTCTCTCTTTAGACTTATACCTTTCATGCGAACCAGAAGAAGAGTGTCCTTGTGGTTGCGTGAGGTCAAATACATGGATCAAGACAGGAACGTGTTCTTTTCTGGCTATGCTAACCCCTTTTTTATAGGCTTTTAGTAATTTTTCATAATCCCAACCTTCTACCCTAATGATTTCAAAACCGTCTTCGGTTTCATTTTTTCTAAAACCTTCCAAAACCACAGAAATATCTTCTTTTGTGGTTTGAAATTTTTTAGGAACACTGATACCATAGGCATCATCCCAAATCGAAACGACCATCGGGATTTGTAATACGCCTGCGGCATTGATTGATTCTAAAAACAAGCCTTCCGAGGTGGAAGCATCGCCTATTGTACCGAAGGCTACTTCATTGCCATGATTAGAAAACTGCTTAATTCCAGCCAGTTCGGGATTGTTTCTGTATAATTTGGAAGCATAAGCCAAACCTACCAATCTGGGCATTTGAGCGGCTGTACAGGAAACATCTGAAGTAGAATTTTTTAAATTGGCGAGGTTTCTAAATTTACCGTTTTCATCTACTAAATGCGTAGAAAAATGGCTATTCATCAATCTACCTGCTGATGAAGGTTCGGCTTCTATGCACGCGTGGGCATATAACTGTGCGAAATAGCTTTTGATTTCCAATTGCCCAATGGCAAACATAAAAGTTTGATCACGGTAATAACCGGAGCGAAAATCGCCAGCTTGAAAATATTTTGCCATAGCCACTTGGGCTACTTCTTTGCCATCGCCAAAAATACCAAACCTAGCCTTACCCATAAAAACCTCTTTCCTTCCCAAAAGGCTTACTTGTCTGCTCAAATAGGCAATGGTGTAATCATTTAATACTTCTGTTTTATCCAAAGTACTGTAGGTTTCTGTTGCGCTAAACGGTTCTAACATCAGATTTGTAGGGTTAAAATTCCTGCTAATATATCTTAATATTTTTTGTCAAAAATTATTTTTTAGCAAAAAATAAATCTACTTGCTTTAAGGTATTCAAAATAAGCTTTTTATACTTTTAAAGAAAAAATAAGTTCCTCCTTATACTAAAATAAATCAAACTCAATCAAGCAAAAATGATACAAAGTATTTTTATTTATTGTAGAAATTTTCAAATTTCAATTTAAAAAAATCAAATAGAATTAATCAAAGTTTGATTAAAAAAGTGTTATAATACACTACATTTGCATTGTTAAACATTAAAATTAAAATAACAATCTTTAGGTTTTAACAAAAAAACTTAAAATACAAAACACTTTAGTTAAACCAAGTTAATAAATGAAAAAGCAGTCTTTAGAGCTCATGTTACGCTATTTTTTACAAGGATTACTCTTGGTTGCGCCCATTTTTATTACACTTTATATTATTTTCAAAACATTACAATGGCTTGACCAGCTTATACCGATTAATATTCCTGGTTTAGGGCTTATTTTACTTTTGGTAGCTATAACTACATTAGGTTTTTTGGGTTCTACCATTTTAGCTAAACCATTAATAGGTTTTTTAGATAAAGTAGTGGAAAGAATACCTTTGGTCAATATTATTTATTCCTCATTAAAAGATTTTGTACAAGCTTTTGCAGGTGAAAAGAAAAAATTCAATCAGCCAGTTTTAATTACGCTTAATAAAGATAGTCAAGTTCAAAAATTTGGTTTTATAACGGAAAACGATTTATCACATTTTAATGTATTAAATAAAATAGCAGTTAGAAATAAATAAAAAATTAAAAAATTTCAATAAAAAGTACAATTAAATTCAACTTTTTATTTTAATATCGTATATCGATTTATTTACTTACAATTTTAAATCTAAATTAATCCAAAATTAAAATTAGTTTCTAAAAATTATTTTATTAATCTATGAAAAAGAAATCAGATTCTTCCACAATTTTACTTGAAGTGGCTTGGGAAGTTTGTAACCAAGTTGGGGGAATTTACACAGTAATTCGATCAAAAGTGCCAAGCATAACCGAAAAATGGGGTGAAAATTATTGTTTAGTTGGCCCCTATCTTACTGGAAGAATGCCAGCAGAATTTGAACCAAATGAAAACCTACAAGAAGATGATTTTGGAAAAGCAGTTCAAAAATTAAGAGATCAAGGCATTGAAGCACATTACGGATATTGGCTCGTTACTGGTAAACCTAAAGTGGTTTTAATAAACCCTTTTAGTGTGTATTACAAACTTGGAGAAATTAAATACGATATTTGGGATAACCACAAAATACCGATTGGAGATTATGATGAATTGCTTAACCAAGTAGTTGCTTTTGGATTTGTTTTGGGTCAATATTTTGAGGCCGTTACTCAAGTAAAAGCAGCCGAAACTAGAGTTTTGGGTCATTTTCATGAATGGATGACAGGTCTCGCTGTACCTGAAATTAGAAAGAAAAATTTAGACTGTTCTTTGGTTTTCA
>JAAFJZ010000222.1 GCA_013298205.1 Cytophagales bacterium | reverse complement strand
TTACCTTTTACTATACTACCAAAAAATAAATCCTTTGCTTCACCTAGTTTTCCAAAATAAGCAAAAACTTGATTTTCATACACAAGGCATTCACCTTTTTTTAATGTATTAAGGTAAGATAGCCAATTTTCATTTGGTAAAAAATGACTTTGAACAATTATCCCTTCTAAATCGGGTTGAGATTCACAAAGCATCAAATATTCTTCAGAAATTAAATTGATAGTGCTAATAGGAAATAATTTTATCCATTTTTCTACTATCGTTAAAATACCGATCCTAATTTCTGAAACAGCTCTTGTGAACGTGATCGGCTTTAAGTCTTCCCAAACAGTATTATTATCTAAAAGAAAGATGGGCAGCTTTAACATTAAAATTGTTTAAAATTAAGAAATGTATTCATATAAAATCAGATTAAGAATTTTTAAAAAGCAAATGTAACTAGATTTGATTTTGAGATTTAATTATTTTGAAAAAAATACTTCCAAAATAAAAAAAATAATATTTTGTTAATTTTTAAGCTAAGCATAAAATTATTTTGTTAAAAATATTGAACGTCTAATTTAAAATAACTATTTGAATAAAAAATAGCATTTTAAAAAGTTCTAGTTTTAAATGCTATTTCTTTATTTACAAATTATTTATGCAAATAAGAGTTCATTTTTGTAGTAATATTGCAAAGTTATAATACTAAAAGCATCTTTAAATATTTCTGTTTTCTAATCAAAATGTCATGAATAAAACCGTTTTTATAACACTATTATTTTTTGCAGCTCTAGCTGTTAATGCCCAGATTACTTTGCCTAATTTTTTTGCTGACCACATGGTATTGCAAAGAAACACACCTTGTAAAATTTGGGGAGAAACGAAACCCAACCAAAAGATTTCTTGTGAATTTATGGGCAAAACTTATATTTCAAAATCTGATAAAAATGGAAATTGGGAGTTTGATTTAGGTGTTTATCAAGCGGGTGGACCTTATCAAATGACTTTTACTTGCGAAAATAAAATCAAAAAATTAAATGATATTTATTTTGGTGAGGTTTGGATTGCTTCTGGACAGTCTAACATGGCTTTGTCAATAAAGGAAGGAATTTTAAATAAAGATGAAGAAATCAAAAATGCTCAATTTAATAAAATTAGAATTTTTGTTGTAAAAGATTCTTTTCCTTTTTTACCCAAAAATAATTTAAGCTCTAATTTATCATGGCAAATTGTAAATCCCGATTTGGCAGCTGATTTGCCAAGTACACCTTACTTCTTTGCCAGGGAATTATACCAAAAGTACAAAATTCCTATTGGAATAGTTAGTGCAGCTGTGGGTGGAACTTATATTTATGCATGGATGGGGAGAAGTGCTTTTTTAGATATGCCCAATGAAATGGAGAAAATCAAACGAAATACTGAATTGTATGGCTCAAGTTTAAATATTATGCAAGCTTATCAAGGTGCTTTACAAGATTGGATAAAAACGATTGATATAGTAGATCCAGGCATGAAAAAAGCGGAAAATGCTTGGCAAAATGAAAATTATGATGATCAAAATTGGGATACTATTTCTGCTGGTGTAGGTTTGCAAGTTAAGCCCCAACTCAAAAATTTTAAAGGTTTAGTTTGGTTTCGCAAAAGCTTTAATATAGAAACTGTAGATGAGAAACAAAAATTCTTGCTTTCTTTAGGCAAAATTGATGACTTTGATATAACTTATGTAAATGGTAAACAAGTAGGGTTTAACAATGGAAATAGAACATATAGAAAATACGAAATCGATGCAAATATTTTACACAAAGGTAAAAATACAATAGCCATTCGTGTAGTTGATTATGGAAATGTGGGAGGTCTAATTGGTGAAAAAGATAGTTTGTTTTTACAAACAAGTAAACAAAACATAACTTCACTTTCAGGCACTTGGAAGTACAAAGAAACAAAACTTCAAGCTGGAAGAGATTTTTCAGGCGATCCTGTTCACCCGAATTGCACCTATCATCCAACTGTTTTATATAATGGCATGATAGCCCCATTAAAAAAGTTAGGCGTTAAAGGAGTTATTTGGTATCAAGGTGAAGCAAATGAAGAAGAAGCATTTATTTATAGAAAACTTTTACAAAACTTAATTAAGAGTTGGCGTTTGCAATGGGGAAAAGAAATTCCTTTTTTAATTACGCAATTGGCAAATTTTAGAAAAGAGTGCCAGATTCCTGAAATTGATTCCAAATGGGCAATGTTGAGAGAATCACAACAAAAAGCCAGTTTTCTACCAAATGTATTTATCACTACTGCTATTGATATTGGCAACCCAGACGACATTCACCCAGGAAATAAGCAAGAAGTTGGCAAAAGATTTGCAAAATTAGCCTTTAAATATGTGTATAAAGATTCAAATTTACTGGCTGACTTTTATTATAAAACATTAAAAATAGAGGGAAGTGTAGTTAAAATTGATTTTTTCGAAAAAGATCTGCCCATTAAAAATAAAGATAAATATGGAAATGTTACGGGTTTTGCTTTAGCAGGAGAAGATAAAATTTTCTATTGGGCTCAAGGAAAAATACTTAATAATCAAATAATTATAACTTCAAATAAGGTAGAAAAACCCGTTTCTGTAAGATATGCTTGGTGCGACAATCCCGGTTCTCTCTCAATAGTAAATTCTGCTGATATACCTTTGATGCCATTTCGAAATGATGAATGGTAGTTTTTATCTTTTCTTGCTGTATTTTTGCAGAATAAACATACATAAATGCCAAAATGAAGAATATGTAGTGTCCTTCAATAGGTTTACAAAAAAATAAGTGTAAAAATTGAAAAGAAGGATTTCTATAGAGTTTAAACAATACAGTATTAGGTAAAAAAAATAATGTGGGTATTGAAACAAAGCTAAATGCTAAAACTTAAGGATGAGGAATTTTGATTAAGTTCAATACTTAGATTTTTTACTTTTCAATTATTTCTAAAAATTTATTAAACACAAACAAAAACAAATGCAAAACCCAATTATTATTTTCGGTGCAGGATCTTTAGCCAAGATTTCTTTAGAGATTTTTGAATCTAATTCTTATATAATTTTTGGTTTTTTGGATGACGATTTAAGCTTAAAAGGAACAGAAATAAACCAAATTTCCGTTTTGGGAAGTACAGATGATGAAGGATTTTTAAAATTAATTGGTAAAAAATGTGATGCTTTTGTTGCGGTTCAAGAAGTGAAATTGCGGAAAAAAATTGTCGAATATTTAATTGAATATCGCAAATCCGTTCCTGTTAATGCTATACATGAGCGAGCAATCATTTCAAAGTTTGCTCAAATAGGTTATGGAAATTTGTTAGACTCTTACACTTCTTTGGCACCAAATACTGATTTAGGAAGTTATTGTGTTTTGCGTTCTGGTGTTAAAGTTGAGAATCATGCCCAAATCGGAGATTTTGTTCAAATAGGTTCTGGTGCTACAATAGGTGAAAATGTTGTGATAAAAGATGGTGCTTTTATTGGACAAGGCGCACACATTATAGCAGGAGTAAAAATAGGAAACAATGCAAGTATAGGAGCTGGTGCTGTCGTAGTTTCAGATGTAGCAAATAGCAAAAAAGTTTTTGGTAACCCGGCTCAACTCGTTTAATGGATTTAAAAAATTATTATTTAAAATAATTGTGGTTTTGGATGTTTTCAAAAACAACTATCTATTGATCAAAAAAATAAATTTTCAAAAATCACTTGCTAATGGAAGAAGTTTACATTAAAAACAAAACCTATGACAAAGTAGATTTTGGTGTTATGCCTTTACCAAGAGGTGAATATGAGAATTGTTTGTTTTCAAATTGCGATTTTTCAAACACAAATCTATCAAATTGTAAGTTTTTAGAATCTCAATTTTATGCTAGTAATTTGAGCTTAATAAAATTGGCAAAAACGGCATTTCGTGAAATACATTTTAAAGATTGTAAAATGTTGGGAACAAATTTTGAAAATTGTAATGATTTAGGAATCTCTATGACTTTTGAAAACTGCGTCTTAAATCATTCTTCATTTTTTAAATTAAGACTTAAAAACACAAAATTCAAAAATTGTCAGCTTCAAGAAATTGATTTTTCGGCTTGCGATTTAACAAATTCTATATTTGACAATTGTGATTTATTAAGAGCAAAATTTGAGAATACGATTTTAGAAAAATCAGATTTTCAAACCGCATTCAACTTCTCTATTAATCCTGAAATAAATAAAATCAAGAAAGCAAAATTTGCACTAACTTCTATTGCAGGATTATTAGATAAATATGATATTACTATAGTTTAGCATGTAATTCATCAATTTTTTTTAGTTTTGGTTTCTCAATCAAAACCCGCATTTTCAAGCAAATTATGTCTCAATCTGCATCTCACAAAGCCAATCAACTGATAGATTCCACCAGTCCTTATTTGCTACAGCACGCTTATAATCCTGTGAACTGGTATCCTTGGAGTGAGGAAGCTTTACACAAAGCCAAAGATGAAAACAAAATTATCATTTTAAGCATAGGTTATTCTGCCTGCCATTGGTGCCATGTAATGGAAAGAGAATGTTTTGAAAATGAAGATTTGGCTGCTTTGATGAATGCAAATTTTATTAATATCAAGGTAGATCGTGAAGAAAGACCCGATATTGACCAAATTTATATGGATGCCTTGCACGCTATGGGCATGAATGGCGGCTGGCCTTTAAACGTATTTCTTTTGCCTGATTTAAAGCCTTTTTATGGCGGAACTTATTTTCCTGCCCCATCTTGGAAACAGGTTTTGGAAAATATAAATCGTGCTTTTGCAAGCCAAAGAAAGGATTTGGAAGCGGATGCCAACACGATTTTTAATTCTATACAGCTTTCTGAAATCAAAAAATATGATTTGATGAAAGTAAATGAAAACTCTCCCAATTGGAATAAAATAGCCAACCAATTAAGCCAAAAATTTGACTTAGTGCATGGCGGAAACCAAAGAGCACCCAAATTTCCGATGCCCTGTTTTTATGAATTTCTTCTGCGATTGGGGCAAATAGAGGGTAAAGAAAACATCGAAAATCATTGCTTTTTTACGCTAGAAAAAATGTATCTAGGTGGAATTTATGACCATTTGGTTGGCGGATTTGCACGTTATTCTACCGATGTG
>JAAFJZ010000221.1:2008-5133 GCA_013298205.1 Cytophagales bacterium | reverse complement strand
AGGGTCATTTGACGAGAGATTTTGGCTTTCATTAGAAGAATACGATTATTTATTAAGGGCAAGGGACTTAAATATGACTACTGGAACCCTTGGGGCTGTAAATGCATTTCATTTTAGCGGACTAACCCGCAAAGAGGCCAAAACGGATGGAGGAGTACTGAATCAAGCCTATTTTGAGGAAAAGTGGGGATGGCGATTTGATAAAGTTGAAAATAATTTTTATAATTCTATTTTAAGAAGTTATCGCAAATTTCTTTTCAAGAATTTTGATTTGATGAATACTAAAAACCTAAAATTTCCTTAAAGTAAAACTTATATATCTATGCAATTATTTGGGTTTACGCTTTTAAGAAATGGAGTGAAGTATGATTACTGTTTTAAAGAAAGTTTGCGCTCGCTTTCTGCCATAACAAAAAATATTACAATAGCTTTAGGTAATTCGGAAGATACAACTGAAGCTGAGTTAACAGAATTTACAAATTTAGTTATAGTACCTACAATTTGGGACGAGGCAATTAGAAAATCTGGTTTGATTTTATCTTTACAAACCAATATTGCGCTAAATACTTTGCGCAATGAGACCAGAAATTTAGGAAATGCGTGGGGTTTTTATTTGCAGGCAGATGAAGTTTTGCATGAAGAAGATTACGAACTTATAAAAAAAGATATAGAATTTGCTGATAAAAATGGCTACGATGCAGTAGCATTTCGCTACAATCATTTTTGGCTTCATCACAACCAAATAGCCGTGGGCAAAAAATGGTATCCTTTGGAAGTAAGAGCGATTAAGCTTAAATCTGAAATCCAAAGTGAAAAAGATGCTCAAGGCTTTTCTGGAATTAACAAAATATATGAAAGCGATGCATTTATATACCATTATGGTCATGTAAGGCAAAAAGAAAAATATATTTTAAAGAAGGAAGAGTTCCATAAACTCTATCATACAAGCAACTTAGAACTAGTAAAAGCTTCGCAAAAAGAAGAAAAAAACTATAGAAAAGGCAACTTTTTAGCTTTTTTGGGTAGCCATCCTTTGGTGATGAAAGAAAGAATTCTAAGATTTGGGGATATTTTCGCAAATATTACTCCTCAAATTTTTTATATCCTAAATAGAACGCAGCAAGAATTAAATTTAAAAGAAATTAAAGTTGATAAAATTGATTTAAAAATCATAAATAGCTACTCAGAATGTGAGAAGAACTTGCGCAAAACAAATATGGTGATTTTAAAACCAAACTTTTGGGATAGGATTTTATATCCTTCTAAAGTTAGATCGAGACCAGATTCTCATTTAGGAAAAAACTGGACTTTAGAACACTTAATCATGCTTAAAATCTCGGAAAAATTAATTCTTAACGACAATAACAAATGATTTACGATTGCTTTGCCTTTTTTAATGAACTTGATTTGTTAGAAATCAGGCTCAATGAGCTCAATTCTGTGGTGGATAAATTTGTTTTGGTAGAATCTACCCGCACATTTCAAAAAAAAAACAAACCTCTTTATTTTGAGGAAAATAAAGAGCGATTTGCTCCGTTTTTAGATAAAATCATTCACATTAAACTTAATCATTTTCCTAATTTTTTCTATAAGTTTCGCACGCCCAACTCTTGGGATTATGACAATTATCAGAAAGATCAAATAAAACAGGCTTTGAAAAATTGCCATCCAGATGATGTTATCATTTATTCCGACTTAGACGAGATTCCTAAACCAGATAAAATAAGAGAATATAAAGATTATCAAGGGTTTAAGGTTTTTCAGATGAGACATTATTATTATTACCTGAATGGACTTGAAGTCGTTTCTCAATCAGACCCTGTTCCTAAATATTGGCAAGGTTCGGTTATGTGTCATTATAAGAATTTTTCTACTATAAAAAAGTTGAGAATGCAAAGAGACACAGATAAGTTTTCTAAAGGTAAAATCATTCAAGATGGAGGCTGGCATTTTGCTTATTTGGGCGGTGTAGAGAAAATTATTGCAAAAATAAATGCCTATACCCACACAGAACACAATCAAACAGAATACAAAAATCCAGAAAAAATAAGGGAGCAGATCGAAAATGGATCAGGGCTTTTTGATAATGACTTAGTGATTCAATACCAAACGATAGATTTTACTTATCCGAGATTTATTTACAACAACTATGAAAAGTTAAAACATTTAATCAAGTAAATATTTTTTAACTTTTGCGTTTATTCTTGCCAAATTTCTAGTTCGTTTTTTCTTAAAATATATTTTCCGTTTTTATTCATAACCAAATCTACAATGTTGTTTTCTTGGTTAAATATTTTTTCTTTATTAATTTTAAAATCATATAAATCAAAGCTAATTAAGGTATCTGGTGCAGAAAACGAAATCAGTTTGTTTTCATAAAAGCTAAATTGTTCTACATTTTTGATAGCAATATTTTTTTTGTAATTGCCATATAAATCAAAAACCAAAACTCCTGAATTTTTATCATTCACGTATAAATAATTTTGGTATTCCCTTATAAAAGTTAAATCATAATCTTTATTTCCAAAAATTAAATCTAGTGGTGCTTTGAATATTGTTTTACTAAACTGAATATCAAATTTTTTGAGCGAGAAATCACTATCATCAAAAAGCCATAAGTTATAATCTGAGCCCATGGTGGCTAATCTTGCAAAGCCAATGTCTGTATTTTCAAAATTCAAATTGCTTTTAGTGGTAAGAAAGCGTTCTAGCATTACATATTCTTGTAATTCTTTAAAGAAAACAAAAATTTTAATTGAATTCCATGCTTCTAAAAGCGATATATTGGCTTTTTTTTGTGGAGAATATGTTTCTAGTTTTTTGCCATAAGCATCAAATTTAAAAATCTCTCCATCTTTATTGCTTACAAAAACATTACCTCCATTGTCTAAACTAATAGATTTAGCATTTAGGATTTCAATTCGTTTGTTTTTACTGCTTTCCTGTGCGAACGATTTAGTAAAAAATAATGTTGACAAGGCACAAATCAAAATTGAAAAAGTATTAAAACCATAAATTTTGAAATTGTACATAAAAATTTTAAAGATTTAATTAATTTTGCATTCTGTTTTTGACTTTCAAAAATACATTTACAATATTAAACAATTCAAATAACAATGAAAAAC
>JAAFJZ010000221.1:0-1998 GCA_013298205.1 Cytophagales bacterium | reverse complement strand
TCGAATTTTTGCAGGTCCAGACTCTCTTGATGATTATAACATTAATGAAGTTTATGAAATGGCCGAAATCAAATCTGGCGGGAAACCAGCAATTACTGGTGCTAGAACCGTAGGTTTAAAGTCTCGTACTACTTTTGACGAAGTAAATAGCGATGGCGGATTTATGGGTTATGATTTTGATGCAATTATGAAAAATTTCAATATTTTTGGTCATGGTGGCACAGCAGACGATTTATTGCCTCTACCAACCGTACAAATGGCTGAAAAAATATATAAAGATACAGGCATGATTCCTTGTACCGAAATCATGTTGCCAGCCATTCAATTGGCTTGTATAAAAAAATCTTTTAAAAATGACCCTTTTTTGGTTTGGAATTCGGCTGTTGATCAGTTGGGCTGGCATATTAGACAAATGGCTGGTTTTGCTGGAGAACATGGCTGGATAGTGGGAATCAAAAATGGCAAATGGCTAGGAGAGGAGTATGAAAAAGCGGAATCACCTTCTTTCATAGGCAAAACAAGTATCGAAACGACTTGGGATGGCTTGGTTACTTACTCTGCTTTAGCACCAGAAACTGTTTTAATTCAACGTGGTTGTGATTTGCCTTCAAAAGGAGAATTCAGAAATTTGCCTATTCACCAAACGGCTTTAAGAACAAAAAAGAAAAATTTATCTAAAGGTGTTAGCTTATTTTTTGATCCTAGTCATTCACTTGGTCCAAAATTGAGAGACAAAATTGTATCTATGACTGTAGATGCAATGAAAATGAAATTGGATGATGAAAATTACCTTTATGACGGAATGTTGATAGAAGTGGGCACTGCAAAATGTGATACGCATCAACACATTACAGTAAGTGAATTGAGAGAATTAGTAGATAGAATCTCTGAATTCAGACAATTGGCAGGTAGAAAAACAGTTGGAGTAGCTGTTTAATTTATTTGAATACTTTTTTTATATTTTTAAGTTTTTATTTTCATTAACTTAAGTTTTGTTTATTTTAATCCACGTTCAGAAAACAATAAATTTTGCATAAATAATCAATGGCTCAAAGCTTAGGTTGGATAGGTTATGGAAGTTTTGGTAAGTTTTTCTTACCTTATTTAATGCCCCATTTTAATATTTCTGTTTATGATATCAAGGAAATTGGTGCAGAACTTGAAGGCACTAATCTTTTTAACGCATCGTTAGAAGAAATTTCGCAAACAGATATTATTATTCTATCAGTTCCTGTGCAGTTTTTAGATTCAATACTCATTCAGATAGCTCCTTTAATAAAGCATAAATGTTTGGTGATGGATGTATCGTCTGTGAAGATGAAACCCATTTCTTTGATGCAAAAATATTTGCCAGAGCATTGTGAAATCGTTGGAACACATCCACTTTTTGGGCCGCAAAGTGGAAAAAACGGTATAAAAAGTCTTAATATTGTAGTTTGTAATGTAAAAACTACGCAAGAAGAAAAGATAAACTATTTTTTAGGTAAAATATTAGGTCTTCATATTTTGGCCCGAACTCCTGAAGCACACGACAAGGAAATGGCTTATGTACAAGGACTTACGCATTTTATTGGTAGAGCGATTAATCAAATGGACATTCCAGATGTGGAGCAAAAAACCCCAGCTTATGATTATTTGCTTTCTATTAAGAAAAACTTGGGCAAAGATTCTTTAGACTTATTTTATACTATTGAAAAAGAAAATCCTTTTGCTTCTGAAGTTACAGATCATTTTATGGTAGAACTAGAAAAATTAAAGGAATTTCTTAATCGTTAAGATTTCTTTATTTTAAATAATAGTAAATTATACGGTACTTATCTTAGGTTTCACACAGATTTCTTTAGTTTTAGGGTGTAAATAAAATGAGAAAAATAAATAAAAAACTTAATACATAGTTTTTATTTTTTTAATAAAATCACCTTTAAGTTCTAATTAAAATATAGCAAAAGAAATATTTGAACAAAAATTAATAGTTTTGACTAACGTTGCGTTTATTAC